>QWQJ01000143.1 GCA_003670865.1 Planctomycetota bacterium
CACCGTAACGCCCTTGTCTTTTCGGGGTTGCTTTGAAACTCTGGCCCGGATACTCCTCTGGAGCGATGCAAAAAGAACAGCTGATACACAGTTTTCGCACAACCGGATCACTAGAATCATGATCATTCCTGAATGCTTTGATGCCTTTCTCGGACTGCCTTTGCCGCTACTTCTGTTGTCGCTTTTGATCTACTGGGGCAGCTTGGCATTTCTTGTGCACGCGTGGCTTGTACCGTGGATCGCTGGTCGAGAAGGACTTCGAATTGGCCGCCTGGAGGCGGAGGTGCCGGCACAAATCGGCCTAGCCTTTGGCTTACTTATTTCGTTTATTGTGATGTCTGTCTGGGAACAGCACAATCTCGCCGAGGAAGCTGCCCGCAGCGAGGCGGCGGCCTATCGCGAGATGGCAGAAGCGATTGAAGATAAAACGATTGCTGGATGGGAGTCTGTGCAGATATCACTGCTGCGCACCGTCGACTTTATAGTGGCCAATGAATGGCCCCAACTAGCTCACCTACACACGCCCCGAATCGCAGCATCGTCGCTACGCGAACTTCGCACGGCCATTCATAAACTCCCGGAAGGCTCTTTGCGAAGTGAACTGCAGGATCTCTACCGACAGGCAGCAACAGCGCGAGAAACGCGTCTGCGCATCGCTGCAACACGGTCGCCTCCGGCGCGTTGGGGAATCGTCGGCGCGCTGGCCGTCCTTACACTCCTTGGAGTCGGACTGATTCATGCCGATTCCCGCCGAGCCAGACGCGTTGCCCTGAGCATGGTCTCCATCGGCATCGCCTGCTGTTTTGTCATCCTGTTTGCCTACACACGCCCCTACCTCGGACAGTTTGCGGTGAAGCCTGACGACCTACAAATCCTACTGACCGACCTTGGCGGCAACGCTCGGCCCGCTCCTCGCCTGAGCCAAACGGAGCCCGACCGCGAGGCCAACTTTTTGCGGTAAGTCGGTTCCTCGTCATTCCATTAAAGGTGGACTTAAATGCCCTGCTCGTCGGCGACGGTAACGGTGTGGTAGGCTTTTAGTTCGTCAGCGAAGGTCGCTTAATGAAAGCTCTTGCTGGCGATAGTCCCTTGAAAAGGAGTCCCTGCCGTGGCGTGTTTTTGCATCGACCCCACTGCGTTGCCACGGCGATTTTTCCTGACATTAGCCTGCCTCTCAGCCGTCATTCGACCGGCCATTTCAGCAGAGGTGCCGCCGCAAACTATGGCCGAGGCTATCTCAATCTGCCGTGAACTTTCTCGTGCTAGCGGCCCGGATGGACAGGCTGACATGGCCGCCAAGGCGGATCAGATCGCCGAGCTACCGGCCGAATGGCTCGCGCCTTGCCTAGTGGCTTTTGACGATGCCACGCCGGCCGGTGCCAACTGGCTCAGAAGCGGACTCGACCGCGCTGCCGATCGATTCGGCGACAGATTGCCGCTTGAGGAGCTTGCGACGCTGGTGGGCGATGCCACGCAGTCGCCACGCGGCAGGAGCTTGGCGTTTCTATGGCTCACGGGGCAGGATCGTGCGAAGGCCGATGGCTTGCTCGATACCCTGCTGGACGACCCCTCGCTTGACCTTCGCCGCCAAGCGGTCGAAAAACTTTTGGCCTCAGCCGGCGGCCAAGAACAAGCAGCACACAAAAAAACCTATCGCAGGGGATTGGCCGCCGCCAGAGACATCGATCAGATTGAGCAGATCGTCGGATGGCTGGCGGAGCATGGCGAACAAGTCGATGTAGCAGAGGTTCTGGGCTTCGTGCGACAGTGGCGAGTCAGCGAGGCTTTTGACAATGCCAAGGGAATCGGCTTTGAGAAAATATATCCTCCGCAGACGGGCGAATTAGCCCAACCCGACACCAGCGGATGGAAGGCCGTCGCGTCGACCGACAAGCACGGCGCAATCGATTTGAATGCTGCCCTCGAAACAAAGAAAGGCGTGCTGGCCTACGCCGTGGCAATTATTGAGATGCCCCGTGCCGGAGCAGCCCAAGTGCGAATCGGCAGCCCGTGCGCCGTGGCCGTGTGGGTTAATGGGCTGCCGGTCATGGCCCACGAAATTTACCACGCGTCGGAGGCCATCGATCAATACATCGCCACCACCGACTTTTCAGCAGGCACTAACAGCGTCATGGTGAAATGCTGTCAAAATGAGCAGACCGAGCCGTGGGCCGTCGACTGGAAGTTTCAATTGCGGATCTGTGATTCCCTCGGATTGCCACTGGCCACACAGCTGAAAAGAGCGGGTGATGAATAATCCCAACAAGACTTCCCGGCAGATCATGGCCGCTTGTGTTGTGGCGGGCTTTGTACTTTTATGCGACGGGGCAAACTGTCTTTCCCCAGTGTGGGGCACAGGTTTAGCGGAGGCTGCTGACGCGAGTGAATGGCCAGAGTTTCGTGGCAGCTTCGGTCGGGGTGCGGCAGAAGACGAAACCATTCGTTCGCATTGGAGCGAAACAGAAGGCATTGCCTGGAAGGTCGACCTACCAGGCAAGGGGGCCTCGAGCCCGATTGTCGTCGGCGATCTTGTAGTTTTGACAGCTTCCAGCGGTGCTCGAGAAGACCAGCTGCACATTCTCGCGCTCGACAAAGAAACCGGCCGCACCCGCTGGCAACGCACATTCTGGGCGACTGGTCGCACGCTCTGCCATCCAACCAGCGCCGTCGCCGCTGGCACTCCGGCCAGCGATGGCCGACGGATCGTTGCGCTCTATTCGTCGTGCGATCTTGTTGCGGTCGATCTTGAAGGCCGGCTGCTCTGGCAGCGAAACCTCGCCATCGAACATCCTCGCAGCGGAAACGATGTGGGCATGGGATCGAGCCCGCGGATCATCGACGACACGGTCGTCGTGCAGATCGATTGTCAGGGAGATGCCTTTGCCTCGGGCATTGATAGCACGACTGGCGTTGACCGCTGGAGCGTCCCGCGGGCAAAGATCGCTGGCTGGGCATCGCCTCTGGCCGTCACAACGCCCAACCATGGAGCATGCGTCCTTTTGCAAAATTCCCGTGGACTGGAACTGCGTCAGGCAAAGAGCGGGTCGCTTGAGTGGTCGTGGAAAGGAGAATGCGCCGGCATTCCCGTGACAGCCGAATCGGGCGGTATTTTTTACGTGCCCAGCGATGGGATTGCCGCGGTTGCGTCGATGGCAAAGGATGCCCCGCCTCTCTGGCGGTCGACAAAACTTTCCTGCGGGATTGCCAGCCCTCTGGTCTGGGGCAACTCGATTGCCTGCATCAATCGAGCAGGTGTGCTGGGCATTGCCGACCCAAGAGATGGACAACTGCGGGGGCAGATCCGCCTGGCTGGGTCGTTTTGGGCCAGTCCAATCCTTGTGGGTAATGTCATCGTGGCGGCAAACAAAGAGGGCAAAACATTTCTGGTCTCAGTCGACAACGAGCCCACGATCGTCGCTGAAAACCAATTGCCTGGCACTTTCATAGCCACTCCTGCCGTGGCCGACGGCAGCCTTTATCTCCGTAGTGACTCCCTGCTTTGGAAAGTAGCCGCACCGTAGGTCGCTTCGATCCTCACAAGCAGTGGGGTCTAACGGACTATTTTTTTCTCGTAACGACGCACGCTCTCAAGCCATGCTTCACCTACGGGCGTCGAGTGGAATTCGCAGTAGGCATTCCAGACCGCGCCGAACGGATGCCCTTTGGCCTCCTCCTGCAAGCAGAGCCTCGCCGTCGTATCGCCGGCGATCTCTGCGGCCCTGATCGCTGGCGGTTCGAGCAAGGCAATCAAAAGCGACCGTAGCATGTTGCGGGTTCCAATCACCCAAGCCGCGACTCGGTTGATACTGGCATCAAAATAGTCCAGTCCGATGTGCACTCGAGACATAGCACCACAGGCAATAATCTCCCGAGCAATGCTGCGCAGGTCGTCGTCGAGCGTGACGACGTGATCGCTGTCCCAGCGGACGCCACGACTGACATGCAGAAGGATCTGGGGTACGTACAGAAGCACACTGGAAATCTTATCACTGATCGATTCTGTGGGGTGAAAATGACCTGCATCGAGGCACAGCAATTTCTTTCTGGTGATGCAGTAGCCAAGGTAGAACTCCGCCGATCCCACGGTGCAACTTTCAACGCCGATGCCAAAGAGCTTGGGCTCGACAGCATCCAGATTGTCTTGGTCCGAGAGAGTTTTTTTAAACACCTCGTCAAGGGACGCAGCCAGCCTCTCACGAGGAGCCATGCGGTCGGCGGGTGTGTCCTTAAATCCATCCGGCACCCAGACATTGGTCACGCACGGCGTGCCCAAGGCCCTGCCAAAGGCCGCTCCGATTTCTCGTGATCGTCGGCAGTGCTCGATCCAAAATGTTCGAATGCCTTTATCAGCGTGGGCGAGCGTGAAACCGCTAGCAGCCTTGGGGTGTGCAAAACAGGTCGGATTGAAGTCCAGGCCAATGCGGCGTTCCTTGGCCCATGCAATCCAGTTCTGAAAATGCTCGACGTCGATCTCGTTGCGGTCGACTGCTCTGCCGGCGAACTCCCCATAGAAGGCGTGCAGATTGAGTCTGTGACGGCCGGGGATGAGCGACATCGCTTGGTCGATGTCTTCCCGCAGTTCCTGAGGCGTTCGCGCCCGACCTGGATAGCAACCGGTCACAGCGAGTCCGCCCCCGATTTCTTTTGTTCCACTCTCAAAGCCAGCGACATCGTCTCCTTGCCAGCAGTGCAGCGACACTGGAATCGTCGCTAAAATCTGCATCGCCTTGGAAACATCCACGCCCAACGATGCATAGCGTTCCTCAGCTAATTGAAACTCGATTGCACTGTGCTTCTCACCAACTCGCATAAATCGCATCCTTCAAAAAAGGTAACGGCTTTCAGACCTTGTCGGGCTACCAGTTTTTGGTACTACTAGAAAGGTCTTGAATTTTTAAATCGTACCCCAATGTTGTGGTTGTCACAGTTGATGCAAACTCCAAACCATGATTCTGCTGCGATCTATCGCTACCGAGACTGCTTGGCCGCAGTCGATTGCCTCTGTGCTGCGATTGTTCACCTCGACTTTTTTACATGGCTCAGCCAGAACCCGACCACGCCACGAGATCTCTGCGAAAGACTGCACCTTCACCCGCGGCCAACGGATGCCATGCTCACGCTCTTTTTGGCCAACGGATTTCTTCGCCGTACAGCCGGCGGCACGCTCCAGCTCAGCAGTCTGGCTGAGGAATTTCTTGTCGCCGGATCACCCTGCGACACAAGAGCCTACTACGCCAGCATCGCCGATAAGCCAGGAGTGCACGATTTTCTCAAGGTGCTCCGCACGGGTAAACCGGCCAACTGGCCAGGAGAAAAGGGGGAAGCCGACTGGCACGCAGCCATGCGGTCGCCAGCGTTTGCGGAGGCCTTTACCGCCGCCATGGATTGCCGCGGCCGCGTTTTGGCACCAGCGCTAGCGGAGGCTGTGCCGCTTGCGTCATCTAAGAAAATGCTTGACATCGGCGGCGGTTCTGGCGTCTATACAATCGCCTGCCTCGAGGCCAATCCACATCTCCGCGGGATCGTGCTGGAATCATCGCCGGTCGATGCAATTGCTCGCCGCACCATTCAGCAGGCTGAAGTGCAGACAATCCAGCCGAGCAGTCACGCAAAGGCTCGGCTAGCCGACCGGATTTCAGTGCTCACCGGCGATATGTTCACCGATGCGTGGCCCAGCGATTGTGATGTGCATCTTTTTTCAAATGTCCTGCACGACTGGGACGAACCAGACTGTCGCCGACTGCTAAGTCAAAGCGCGCAAAGCCTCTCTGGTAATGGCCGGATAGTGATCCACGACATGTTTCTCAACGACGACAAAACAGGTCCGCTTTGGGCCGCCGAATACTCGGTGCTTCTGGCCGGCGTGACGAAGGGACGCCTCTATTCGACGAATGAAATTTCCGGTTGGCTGCAACCACTGGGATTTGTCATTGTGCAGCACACGCCAACAGCCCTAGGCCGCAGCGTGCTGGAAGCCGTTCGCCAGGCGTAAATCGCCACAGAACTCGGCTGCCGGCGTTGCGACTTCTGATGTGCCATTGTCATGTTGCTTGAGTCCCCTGCTCGTAAGCGATGCAGCCTCTGCACTTTTTTCGAGCAGGGCCGTCCACGCGAGCGTTGCAATCCATCTCAATGGTTTCCTAAGCCGCGTCTTATTTTAAGGCCTCGCAGCCGTGAAATTGCCAACAAACTGAATTTTTCCTGAGCCATTTCTGCGATCGAGTCACCTGCGGCACGCGATCTGCTTTCTCTTATTGAAAGAAGCCCCAAAGGCGCGTTGCTTTGAGACCTATGAACAAACTACTTGGCTCTGTCAACGAACTTATTTGCTTCCTGCCAACACACCGCTCAAAAAGATTTTGAGAGATGCACTTCTTGGTTTTCCAAACCGTACCCCTGCTGCCGCCTGCGGCGCATCGATATCTTATGGGGCTAGGAATCTCTGCTGCTCTTTTTTTAGCGAGCCCTCCCCTGCCTTGCGTCGCTGCTGAGAGCGTTTCTACGGACGGGTCTTCGCTCAAAAACCCTGCCCGATCGACCGATATTGTGACTCCGAATATTATCGTGCGGGGCACCAGTTTGGCCCGTGCTTCGGCCATTCGCGGGCGAGCCGAACGACTGCGGTGCGACGCTTTTGTGAAGTTACTCGGAGAAAATAATCCGCCGCCGTGGATCGTGAAATGTGAGATTCACGTGCATCCAACTGCCACCTCCTTTGGGGAGGCGGTTGGCTCATTCCCTGCCGATGCCCGCGGAGCCACATCCTTAGAATTTGTCGGTGAAAGCGTTGTCAGTCGGAGAATCGATCTCCTCGGGGATGGTAGTGATGTGATCCCCGACGCCTTGGCTCACGAACTAGTTCATGTCGTTCTGGCTGATCATTTCAAACACTTCTCACCCCCTCGCTGGGCAGACGAAGGGCTTGCCCTACTATTCGATAAAACTGATAAGCAGCGTGGCCATGCCGATGATCTCCGCAGGGCTCTCACCCTCGGCGTGGCTTGGTCGGCTTCAGATTTATTGACGCTCAAAGACTATCCCCAGGGTTCTCAGCGACAACGCGTATTTTACGGCCAAAGCGCGGCCCTTGTTCGCTGGCTCATTGCCCGCAAAGACACTCGTACATTTATCGAGTTTATTGACGATGCAGCGGCAGTCGGTCTGCCGGCATCCCTCGAGCGACACTACCAACTCGATTCGATTGCATCCATTCACTCCGCTTGGAAGGAGGTGGCCCCTATCCACATGCTTCAATTCGCCGACCACAGTAATTTTTGATTTGTTTTTTATTATAAAGGGCGGTTCTTCTCATTGTGAGAAAGTTCTTCGTACGTTTTGAACTACTTGTTTTACAACTGATGATTGAGTTCGAAAACCGAGAGCCCGGTGCGATTCGTTGCACCGGGCTTCTCAACTTTCTGGACCATTGATCAGTTTTGAATCCTGGTAGGACTCCGGAGCGCGCCAGGGGCAGCATGCAACGGTTTGTAAGTATGTCACCAAAAATTAGCGGCCGCCGTTGTAGTGGCCAACCGGCTTGGCCCCAGCATGCCGCCAAGTGGCATCGCTAGCGTGTTGACCGTTACGACGCACATCACCCCGAGTTTGGTTTGAGGGTGACACCGAGTAACTGCGATACGTTCGTGTGGGTTGAGCCACGCGAACTTTTGGCATGGGTGTGGACTGCGCAACTGACTGTGGCTGGGCGGGAGACTCTTGGGCAAACGCCGCGCTCGCCACGACAATTACGAGCGTGACGATGACAGAAATCGATGAAACAAAATTCCCTTGCATGGCTCTGGTTTCCTTTTGATGAAAAGCTCCCCTCGTCTAAGCGAGAAGATTGATCCGCTCGACGACTCCAAGATTAACTGTAGTCCCGCTGCGGGGTTAGAAACAAGTCGCGGTCTGGCTATCAAAGCCACTGCTCTGCTCGAGGCCCGCCACCTTTAAAAGATTCTTAACCGGATGGGACTGGATATGCCCAGCAAACCTGCCTATCATCTAAGGAGATGGGCGATCAAGCGTGGGGCAGCAGTTTCACTTGCACTTTGAAAATCACCATGAAAAAGTGGGAACAGCGGAAACAGCAATTTTTTCTCGTCTTCTCGCGCATGGCGATCGTGTCTGCCATGGTCGCCATGGCCTTTTTGTGGCTCTTATGTCGCGATGCCTCAGCCGTCATCATTATTGGTTCGGCTACCGGCAATACGAGCGCACCGAGCAACTCCGACTTGGCCACCCGCTGGAATCAGGTGGGCAATTGGGGCAGCTACCTCGGCACGCCGATTGCCACCAACTTTTTCGTAACCGCCAAGCATATCGGCGGCCAGAATGGCGACTCGATCACGTTTCCAGACGACAGTTCGTCCTATCAGACAGTTGGTCATGTTGATGATCCTTCCAGCGATCTTTCCATCTGGCAGATTTCCGGAGAGTTTCCCGCCAGCAGAGTCGTGCCGATGTACTCCGGAACTTCCTTCTCCTCTAACGTCGCCCTGACTGTCTTTGGCCGCGGAGCGCCACGCACAGACACGGTTGTCACAGGAGCCCGCGCGCCCAATGGCACCGAATCGAAGGGCTGGACCTGGGGTAGCGGTTCCCAGACTCGTAGCTGGGGTACAAATACGCTCGACGGACTGGCCGACGGCGGGCCAGTGGGCCTTCAGCTGGCCTACGACTTTGACTCGACCGGCGGCTCCGACCAAGGCATCCTTTCGGTTGGAGATTCTGGTGGGCCGGTGTTCATCCAACAATCCGCGCAGTGGAGGTTGGCCGGCATCAATCATGCGGTCGGCCCCATTACTGTCCGCGAAACTGCTAGTGGGCCAGACATCACCGCTGCTCTCTACGATTATAGCGGGCTCTATCTTTACAACACACCCACAGCCTCGTGGCTGCTTGAGCCTGCCACCTTCGCAAAACAACCGGCCTACAGTTATTCGACCTCAATTCCAAACCGCAGTGCATGGGTCAGCAGCGTCATCGTTGTGCCTGAGCCAACGAGCCTTGTGCTGCTCGTAACAGCCCTGCTCTTTGGACCGCTACATTTGCGTTGCTCGAGCAGGTTTTTTGCACATAAAAAACTGCGGCCCTCAGCCCACGCGACGAATCGTTGAGAAGAAGGCCTTTGCTCCGCTGGCGGGAACCTCCGCCCCGGCGATTCCTGCTGATCGATTCGGACCGCGCGTCCATCCGCACCCACTTCTACCTGCGGTGACAGAAACCAGCGAGAAACCATTGCTACTGTCAAACTGTTAGCATAGCGCGTTTGACCTGGTCGAGCACTAACCACAAGGCCTCACGAAAAATTTCCATGCGCGTCCTTAGCCTGATTTTTTCACTTGTTGTATTTGTGATTGGATTTTTTACCCCAACGCAAAGCGCCACTTCTTCAGAACAGACCGCAGTCCCACTTCCGCCGCGACCGAATATTCTTTTTATTTTCTCCGACGACCATGCCACCAACGCCATCTCGTGCTACGGATCAAAGCTGATCGATACGCCACACATCGATCGGATTGCCCGCGAAGGATCGCGATTCCGCAACTGCTTTTGCACCAACTCAATCTGCGGTCCCTCCCGCGCCGTGATCCTCACTGGCAAGCACAGCCACCTCAATGGCTTTATCGACAACTCCAGTACGTTCAACGGTGCTCAACCTACATTCCCAAAATTATTGCAGCAGTCTGGCTACCAAACATCGCTGTTTGGCAAGTGGCATCTGGTCAGCCATCCGACCGGTTTTGACCATTGGGAAGTACTGCCTGGGCAGGGTGATTACTACAACCCCGTCTTTCTTGGGCCACCCAAAACCGACGGCCAAGCGGCCACGAAGCGGACCATCGAGGGTTATGTCACCGACATTGTCACTGACCTGGCCATTGAATGGCTTGACCGCGATCGTGATGCTTCCAAACCGTTTTTGATGATGCTGCAGCACAAAGCCCCGCACCGCGAATGGGCCCCCGGCCCAGAAGAGCTCGATCTGTTTCGAGATGTCATCTTCCCAGAACCAGCGACGCTTTTTGATGACTACTCCGGCCGTGCTGGCGGAGCCGCCAAGCAGGAAATGACAATTGCCCACCACATGAATAATCTCGATTTGGCGATCGTGCCCCCAAAGAATCTCAGCGCTCACCAGCGGGCTCGTTACGAAGCGGCTTTTGCTCATGAAAACGCCGCCCTGCTGCGTGACAACCCCAAGGGTGATACCCGCACGCGTTGGAATTACCAGCGCTACATCGCCAACTATCTCCGCTGCATTGCCGGCGTCGATCGCAACATTGGCCGTGTGCTCAAGTATCTCGACACGACTGGATTGGCCAAAGACACAATTGTCATCTACTCCAGTGATCAAGGCTTTTATCTGGGAGAGCACGGCTGGTACGACAAACGCTGGATGTACGACGAATCGCTACGGATGCCACTGGTGGTTCGCTGGCCCGGTCTGATTCAGCCTGGCCTCGTTACCGATCAACTGGTGCAAAACCTCGATTTTGCACCAACATTCTTGGCGTTGGCGGGCGTCAAGCCACCTGCTGACATGCAGGGAGAAAACCTTCTGCCAATCCTCCGCGGTGAGTCGCCGGCCGACTGGCGTAAGAGCGTCTACTACCACTACTACGAGTTTCCTCAACCCCACCGTGTGCCGAGTCACTATGGAGTCCGAACACTAACCCACAAGCTCATCTATTACGACGCGATGAATGCCTGGGAATTATTTGATCTGGTTAAGGATCCCAATGAAATGCAGAGCATCCACGGGGAAGTCCCCTCGCAGAGCGTATTTGACTCGCTGCGAGCCGAGCTTTCGCGATTGCGAACCGCAGCCGGTGACAGCACGGGCAAGTCCCTGCCCGCCGGGCAGTAGCGGATCTCGTAAGCGGAAGACAATTGCCGGAAGAGCCGCATCCGAAAGACTACCGTCCATACCGCCAAGGCGAGCCCGGCTCATCGGCGGGCCCAAGAGTTACTTCCTGGCTGTCGATTTGGCCGAATCGCGTTTTCCGCTCGTCTTGTGCGCTGCCCGAGTCCCTGGACTTTTTTCCATTTTTTTCAGTGCCGCCGCCGTTTGACCGGTGCGGCCGTCAATCAGCACGTCAATTTTGCCTGTTTCCACCCGGTACAGCCAACCGTGAATCCTGGGCAGTTCCCCCTTTTGGTGCATATTTTTGATCAGTGCCAAATTTTTTAAGTGCTTGATCTGAAGCTTGACATTCTCGGCTGAGAGCAATTCTAGTTTTTCTTCGCGCGAGAGCTTTTTTTCCTTGGCAATCCGATCGGTGATGTCCTTGGCACCAGAGGCAATACAGAGCCAGTCGGAGATGTAATTTTCATGCACGCCGTCTTCGATCGCCGCGATCCCACCGCAGCGAGTATGGCCACAAATGATGATGTCTTCGATTTTCAAATGCACAACACCGTACTCCAGAATCGATGAAATATTGACGTCGTTGAATGCCACAATATTGGCGACGTTACGGTGCACAAACATCGTTCCAAGTCGCGAGCCCGTGATCACGTCCTCGCTGACACGCGAATCAGAGCAGCCAATCCAAAGCACCTTCGGCGACTGTTTTACGGCAAGGGATTGGTAATACCTGTCATTGAGTGCAAATTCACCTTTGACAAAATCTTGGTTGCCTTGAAGCAAATTATGAATCATGGTGGATCATTTTCCTTCGGGATGAAATGAGATATTGAACTGTGGTTCACAGACCTTTTTCGAAGCTTACCCAAAATATCTGCCGTCCGACAAGCTTTTCCTGCGGGCAGGTCGCCGATTTTGACCTTGCATCTCAGGGGTTACAAAAGACACATTATCTGATTGTCAATCCCCTGTGGTGATCCCACCTCAAAGAATTCTTATGAATCTGGAGCCCCTTCTTTCTCACTGGCAAGCGGTGCTAACGGCGATAGTCGTATGTGTCACGCTGGTGATGCTGCTTGTGGGCAGGCGGGCCCCCGACATGGTGATGATCGGCGGCGTGGTTGTGCTTCTGGCCGCGGGCGTGCTCACGCCGGAAGAAGCCCTCAAGGGCATGAGCAACGAAGGCATGCTGACGGTGGCCGCGCTCTTCGTTGTGGCAGCATCCATCGAACGCACCGGCGCCCTAGCTGCATTGGTGGACAGGGCTCTGGGCCGGCCCGAGTCGCTGGCTTCGGCACAGCTGCGCACGATGGTGGCGCCGGCCGCACTCTCGGCATTCATGAATAATACGCCCGTCGTCGCCCTGATGGTGCCGGCGATTCGCGATTGGGCAAAAAAAAACCGACTCAGTGTTTCCAAACTCCTGATGCCAATGAATGCCGCCGTTGTGCTCGGGGGCTTGTGTACGCTCATTGGCACGAGCACCAATATTGTTGTCAGCGGATTAGTGTCGGCCAAGCGAGGCCACGGCTTGGGCATGTTTGACATCACGTGGCTGGGCATTCCGCTGCTGCTGGCTGGTCTGGTCTACCTGCTGTTTGCCAGCAAGTATCTGCTCAAAGATCGACGGCCAGCCATGAGTCAGACCGATGACCCCCGGCAGTATTCGCTAGAAATGCTGGTCGAGCCTGGCAGCCCACTTGTCGGCCGGAACATCGAAGAAGCGGGCCTCCGTGGTCTCGACGGATTATTCCTGATGGAGATCGACCGCGACGGACATGTGATCGCGGCAGTGGCCCCGACCGAACGGCTGGAGACCGGGGATCGATTGGTCTTTGTCGGTATCGTCGATTCTGTGGTCGAACTGCAAAAAATTCGCGGTCTGCGGCCGGCGACCGATCAGGTTTTCAAACTCGATAACGAGCGGTCTGAACGCGTGCTGGTTGAAGCGGTTGTCTCAAACACATGCCCGCTGGTTGGCCGCACCATCCGTGAGGGGCGATTTCGCTCCACCTACGATGCTGTTGTCATTGCTGTTGCCCGCAACGGCGAGCGTCTGCAGATCAAGATCGGTGACATCGCACTGGAGCCTGGCGACACGCTCTTGGTTGAGGCCAGCCCAGCTTTTCTGGAGCGGCAGCGTTCCAGTCGACACTTTTATCTTGTCAGCGAAGTCAGAGGATCAACGCCGCCTAGGCACGATCAGGCATGGATCGCCTGCACTGCCTTAGCAGCAATGGTGCTGGCAGCCACGCTAGAGCTTGTGCCCATGGTGGCAGCTTCACTCTTCGCCGCAGCAATTGTCATCTCAATGCGATGCATCTCATCCAATGAGGCTCGACGATCGATTGAATGGGAGTCGCTGCTGCTGATCGCAGCCAGCTTTGGATTGGCGCGGGCACTGGACAAAACAGGTCTTGCCGAGGGGATCGCGCAGTCTACGATCGCGGTAGCAGGCGATCATCCGCATCTTGTGCTGGCAGCAATTTACTTTGTGGCAATGCTGTTTACGGAATTGATGAGCAACAACGCCGCAGCAGTGCTTGTCTTTCCAATTGCCTGGCAGACGGCCTCAGACTTAGGCGTCAATCCAATGCCATTTGTGATGGCCGTCACGGTGGCGGCAAGCTGTGGCTTTGCGACGCCAATGGGCTATCAAACAAACTTGATGATCTACGGACCTGGCGGCTACAAATTCTCAGACTACGTTCGCTTTGGCGGGCCGTTGAATCTACTCGTGATGGCGTTGACGGTCGCACTCGCGCCCCTGATCTGGCCATTCCATTGACAATAGGCCATGATTCGCCCGGCGGCCATTCCGCCACGGTCGCCATGGGTTCTATTGCAGTCAGATTATGTCACACGTCGATACACTCCTCGCCCAGCACGCTCCATGGGCCAACACGGATCTCCAGTGGGCATTGACGCCGCTAGAAACGTTTCTGTGGCTCGACGATCGGCCGCAGTACCCGCTCTTGTTTCAGATCACGCTACGATTCGCTGGCTCAATTGATCCCGACGCCATGCGAGACGCTTGGCGATTTGCCGTCGGACGCAACCCCCTCCTGCGTGCGACGATTCGAGCAAACTCACGCGGCGCTGTGTGGCATGCTTCACCAACCGGCTGGCAGGAATTGACCGTGGTTGGCATGGGTCAAGAGAATTCTCGAAAAACCTCTCAGATTGATCTGGAGAAGACCAGCGGCCTGCACGGCTGGCTTTGTCAGACATCGATTGGCTGGGATCTCAACATGATCTTTCACCACGCTTGCTGTGACGGCCACGGCGCTAGGGTTTTTCTGCAGGATTTAGCGCTCGCCTACTCTGTGTTTCGTCGATCGTGCTTGCATGATGACCCATTTTTTACAACTGACATCACCCGCCTTCTCAAACGGGGCACGCATCCGCCGATCGAGGTCGCCAATGATTCGGTCTGGTTGCGAACATATCGCTCGCTGCGATTCATCCTGTTGCATCCAAAGCCTATTGCTCGTGAGTTATTGCTGAAAAACGATCCTCTGGGCAACGATCGATCCGGCACTGTTATCGGCTTTTGCTCGCATACGTTTTCAGCCGAACAAGTCGTGAGGATGCAAGAGTCTCGCAAACGATACGACGCAACAGTGAATGACATCGCCGTCGCCATGCTGTTTGATATCATTGGCGATTGGCAACGCACGCACGGCATGCGGAGCGAGTCACGACTGCGAGTCACGGTGCCCATTGATCTCCGCACTCGGGAGGATGAACGGATGTCAGCAGCAAATCGGTATAGCTATCTTTTTCTCAACCGTTCTTTGAAGGAGTGCAAGGCGTGGCACGAATTGCTCCCCGAACTTAAGCGGGAATTAGGCTACCTGCGAAACACGCAGCGGGGCGTGGAACTTTTGGGAAACATCGGCGTGTTTGCGTCGAGGCCGCGAATCATGCGATGGGTGCTGCAGAGGCAACTTTGCTTTTCGACTGCAGTGCTGACAAATCTCAGCGATCCGACGCGACGCCTTCGCAAGCGACTACGGGTCGATTCGGAGGGCTTTATGTGGCTTGATAAGGCACAGTGCATCGACATCCAATTACAGACTCCGCCGCTCCGCCCAGGTACGCGTTGGGCCATCGG
Source organism: Planctomycetota bacterium (assembly GCA_003670865.1). Lineage (GTDB taxonomy): Bacteria > Planctomycetota > Planctomycetia > Pirellulales > UBA1268 > BAIKAL-G1-2R. Next base: position 14,991 of record QWQJ01000143.1, read on the forward strand.
AATTCTGGAGTATGCCGGACGGATGACATTCTCATTCCAATACGACACAACCACGATCGCTGCCCCGACTGCGGCGTCTGTGCTCCAAGATTATGTGCAAAAGTGGCACGATGTTATCGATGGCCGGTAGCATTTTGCCAACAGCTTTGCGAATGTAACCAGATCGTTAGCCACATTTCCGGTGGTTCTCACGCCCAACCAGTAGACTCCGCCCGGACTGTCTCGATGCCACACCCCTCCAAAAAAGGAAATTCTATGTCCGGCACACGATCCTCAAAATCCCTGTCTCGCCGCGCCTTTGCTGGCATGGCAGCCTTGGCGGCCGCAGCCACAGCAACTCCAGTCGTGGCCAAAATTCGTCGTGTCGGCAACGAAACGATCCTTGGCGATGGTGCACATACCTTCCGCGTGCGCCACAATTTTCCGCAACTGCCCGACCGCTTCACATGGCAGACGACTCACAATGTGGCCGTTGACTCAGGCGGAAACCTGTATGTCATTCACGAGGGGCACAAAGACAAGAAAGAGCATCCCTCAATTTTTGTCTTTGCTCCAGACGGCACGTTTATCCGGGCCTTCGGCAGCCAGTTTCAAGGCGGCGGTCACGGCATCGAAGTTCACAAGGAGGGTGGTACGGAGTACCTCTATGTCTGCGGTTACCAGCAAGTGAAGGCTTTTGCAAAACTCACGCTCGACGGCGAAACAGTTTGGTTTCGTAAGGCACCGATGGAGTCGGGCTTTTACGCTGCTGGTGAGGATACTTCGACGACGGCACACTGGAATCGGCAGGGCTTTTTGCCAACCAATTTTGCGTTTTTAGACGATGGCGGATTTTTGCTGGCCGATGGCTACGGTGCGTTTCGGATTCACCGCTATGACAAGGACGCCAAGTGGCAAAGCGCGTTTGGCGGTGCGGGGGCTGGTAAGGGAACGTTCGACACGCCCCACGGCCTCTGGATAGACCGCCGCGAGGGCCGTGAACCCTCTATCGTTGTCACCGACCGGGCCCACGATACGGTGCAGATATTCTCGATGGACGGGCTGTACAAGGAGACGCTGACAGGTTTTGGCTTACCGGCCAACATCGACACGTGGAAAAATCTGCTGGTCGTACCGGAACTCAAGGCCTGTGTAACGCTCCTTGACGAAAATAACGCCGTGGTGGCCCGCTTGGGCCGCGCGGTCGAACGCCTGAATCAGGTCAAGAATCTTCGCGGCCAACCCGACAAGTGGCTCGACGGCGAGTTTGTCCATCCGCACGACGCGTGCTTCACACCCACGGGAGATATTTTCGTGGCCGAGTGGGTCGCGACCGGACGGATCACAAAGCTCGAACGCATTGGCTAAGACCTGTGTTCACCAATGGTGACGGCATCCTCTTGAGATTGTCATTCCCGCACAGGCCGGCCGGCGGCTGGGGTTGAGTCTTCTACGAGTTGGCGAAGAGATCTGCCTCAAAACTCAAGCACTACGACAATCTAAGACTTAGGAACTGCCGCCAGCAGCGGCAATCGCTCGCGACTTGAGACAACGACTCCGCCGGGCTTCTCTACCGTGATTGCAAACAGCGTTGGCCTACCGACGCCAAGCTGCGGAGTGATTGGAATCACCACCTCACCCGAGGCAATAGCCACATTAAACACTCCACCGTCCACCGGATACTTCTCGTCCCGCTGCTCATCAAAGATCCAGAGTTGATACTGCTCACGCTGAGGGTCATTGACCGCCAAACCACAAATCCGCATAAAACCCTTCTGTTGACGCTGACTCCACACAATATCGCCCAACGTATCCGCAGCAGATCCCTCATTCATGTTCTCGAGGGCAAAAGCGATGGCTGCATCTTTACCAGCCGTCCACGGAATCTGTAAAGCTTGTGCATCTGCCTTCAACAACTCCTGCCGTAGAACCGTAACTTTGGCTTCCGCCGATACCGGAACGCCCGGCGGTGATAGTGACCCACTTTGCCAGACGAGCGCTAGCAAAAGGCCAGCCGCCATGCACCAGCCCACAACGCTTGCCAGCCGCGAGTCGCTCGGGGTTCTTTTTGACTGCCCGTAGGCCTTTGAATGGTCCAGCCGATGGTCCGCCCGATAGCTGGCCGAATCGGCCACAATTCGCGAAGCGAGTCCCTCCGGCAGTGACTTCTGCATCGCTTTAGCAGCGTGATCTCTCCCAGCAGGTAAAGAAGATGCTTCAAATGCAAGCTCGAAGGCGGCGGCAGCCAGTTCCCAGGATGCCATCTCGGCCTCACCGTCAGTTGTCGCACGGCCCAGCAACACATTAAGTTCGTTTTGTTCCTCGGATGACAGTTGGGCCAGAGTGTTGTCGCAAAGGAGGTCCTCTAAACGCGATTGATCGGAGTTGGTCAATAGATTGTTGTGCACACTCATGAGGCACCTGTCTTGGCATTCGATCGGATACTGGAGTCTCTCGTTGCCACTGACGAGCGTCGGCTCAGTTTTTGTCGCAGAGAATGCAGCCCTCGGCGGATATGTGACTTCACGGTTCCCAGCGGGAGCAAGGTCTGTTCGGCGATGGCGGCGTGCGAGAGTCCGTCGTACACCGAGAGCCTGAGCACTCTTTGCTCCTCCGGATGTAACTCTTGCAAGTGCTCCGCTGCCACCCTCGCTTCATCCCACAACTCCAGAGCAACGACTCCCTCGGAGAATCGCTGCACACTCACTGCTTCCACAACACTTAACTCATGAAGCGAGCACGTGTTGGACTGATTTTTTTGCCGTCGCATTCGATCAATCAACCTCCGCCTGGCAATCATTGCTACAAATGTCACCTCATCGGCTACAAGCGGATCGAATCGACCAGCTGACCTCCAAATATCTATAAAAATTTCCTGCACTGCATCCTCCGCATCCTGCTGGCTTCTCAGCCTTCTTTTTGCCAGCGACCAGATGAGGCCTCCATATTTCGAGACGCACTCCGGCACCGCGGCCTCTTCACCTCTGGCAATGCGCGACAATAAGAAAGTTTCCAGCGGTTTCAAAACAATTCTCGATCATTCTGGACAGCTATCCCCCCAACTATCACGCACGAGGGCGACAGGTGAATCAACAGGGGAACTCAGCTAACAGATCATAACGTAACAAAGACGTGCGGAGCAGGCTTTTGCCCGCTCCGCACCTTTGGTTCTAGCAATGGTTTAAGCCGTTCCTGAATGCTCAGGTACTCGACCCTAAAAACAAGGTCTTGCTTACACTTACTTTGCCGTTTTTTCTGGCGGAAGAATAACCGCATCAATCACATGGATGACGCCGTTGCTCGTCAAAATGTCAGTCTTTACGACCTTCGCACCGTCGATCATGACCGTGCCGCCGTCGACCTTAACTTTGACTTTCGAGCCCTGTACCGTGGCCGCCTCAGTCAGCTTCACGACATCGGCCGCAAGCACCTTACCGGGTACAACGTGGTAGGTGAGGATCTCCACGAGTTTCGCTTTGCTTTCCGGCTTCAGAAGCGATTCGACCGTGCCTTTTGGAAGTTTGGCAAAGGCCTCATCGGTGGGTGCAAAGACTGTAAATGGGCCCTTACCCTTCAGAGTGTCGACCAATCCAGCAGCCGTCACAGCAGCCACAAGAGTCTTAAAACTACCCGCCCCTACGGCCGTATCGACGATGTCTTTTGTCTCTGCCTGATGGGCCACAAGCGTCACGTGTGCCTGCGATGCAGCCTTAGCCTTGGCCGCTGCAGCTACCGGACACTCATCTCCACGCACAACGCTCGTTGCACAGACAACTACAGCAAACGCTGCCATAACCCCGACTCGAACAGATACGCCTTGCATAAATCGCATAAGAAAACCTTTCATGAGCTGAAAACTAGGCTGCCGGAACTGACGAGAGCCGGACTAAAGAGTCTTCGCAGCCACCAACCCGGTGGATGCAAAAAAATTTGGCCGCTTCCTACGCTCAAAGTTTCGCTGCCAATCCCAGACGTTTGAGCTTTTACTCGTTGTCAGAACAAAGGAAGTTGAACGCCAAGGCTGCCACAAGGCCGCCAGCCATGTCGGCCACAACGTGAATCCAAATGTCAGAGAAACTCAGCAGCTTCATCCCTGCCAAACCAGCTGCCACAGCTGGATTAAAGGACCCGCCGGAGATTCCCCCAACCGAAAATGCACCCGCCATAACGGTCATACCGATGGCTAATCCATAGAATGAGTTGCCCGCTGTGGCTTTGGCCGTCGCAACATTTAAAACAACATAGGCGAGAGCAAATGTAAAGAGAAACTCTGCGACAAGAGCTTGCGGGACATCTTTGATCTCCATCGGCGTGCCACTCTTGCCGACGAGAAAAACGGCCGTCTGAGCTGCGGCAAGTCCGGCGAGGACCTGCACGAGCCAATACGGCACGACATCTTTGAGGTCACATTTCCCTCGGATGAAAACAGCCAGCGTTACGGCTGGATTGAAATGCGCTCCAGAAATATGTCCGGCGGCATACACCATCACCATCAATGCCGCACCGATGGCCAGTGGCGGAATGACGCCGTCCGCGGCAGGCAGCACCGTTAAGCCGATGGTTAAAACGAGGAAAAATGTACCTACGAACTCGGCAATGTATTTTTTCATAGTCGGCAAACGATACGATTTCAAACGACTTTTTACAAGTCCTTCCGGCTCCGCGGACAGTCTCTTCTCGTGACGCTCGACACAATGCGTCACTCGTATAGCGAGAGTAGATGGGCGTTTTGAGAACCGCCTTGCACCTTTTAAAGGCCTTGCGGCGGACTCGTGGCCGCAGTAACGCGAGGGCCAGAGCATGAAAACTTTGCAAACACCGCTCCAGACCGTAAGGTTGGGAAGCTTGAGCCATCACGACATCCCAGACTCTCCGCAACCAATCTGCGACGCGGCGAAACTACAACATCCCCGTCTCGCGTAAAAGCATCTGCACGCTGGCCCCTGGCAAAGCCGCCCATGAATGACATCCTTTTTCACTATTATCGCGTCAATCCCACGACTTGGTTCTATTTTTCATCGCTCTTATCGATCGCACTTTTTTTTAAGTTCAATCGCATCTGGAGCGTTCGGAATCTCGATCTCGTGGGCCTTGTGCTTCTGGCCCCCGGATTGCTGGCCGTGGAATATGGTGGATATAAGGCAAGCACCGCCACGCAGCAACTTGGTTTTGTCTGGATCTTTGTCGTGTCGGCGGCATTCCTTGTTCGCATGCTGTTTGACTCCTTGATGGTGCGACGGCCCATGCTGGAGCCAAACTTGTCGGCTGGGGGTCTTGTCTTTTTGGGCATCTCTCTCCTCGTATTTTTGCTTGCCAATGTGATCACTACCCGACCCCAACGCGACGACCTCGCCGGTGCGGCAACTGCCACCCGACTGGAAACGGGCGAAGCAAGCGTCGACACTGATCAACTCACTCGGCTCGGCCCCGGCTACCCACTTCTTTTCTTGCTACCGCAAATCTCCACACAAAGGATCTTTTCTGCCGATGGTGGCTCGGCCGGCACGACAGATGCCCGCGAGACAAATCGCCGGGTTGTGCACGAAACCACGGCGAGGATCATGGCAATCGGTTCACAACTCGCCATTGTGACGGGCATGATCTTGATTGGATGGTGGCACTTTGAAAATACTCGGCTGGGAATCGCCGCCGCCGTACTCTATCTCCTGCTCCCCTACACCGCGATCATGACTGGCCGCGTCGATCACGCCTTGCCCGGCGCTCTGATCATCTGGGCGATCGCCACATACCGGCGTCCACTGATCTGTGGATCGCTGATCGGCCTGGCAATCGGCACGATCTACTATCCGATTTTCCTCTTGCCGCTGTGGTGTAGCTTCTACTGGGAACGAGGCATCCGCCGATTCGCGACGGGAATCGGCCTGTCGTTGCTCTTTCTGGTTTTTGGACTTTGGTTTACTTCGCCCGACGCAAATGTGTTTATCGGCCAGTTACGCCAGATGTTTGGCTGGGTCTTTCCCAACGAGGTGTCGCTGGAAGGCTTCTGGTCCCTGCCAAATAATGACGCGGTTTTTCGACTGCCGGTGCTGGCTGCCTTTATAGCGATGATCGCCACCCTAGCCATCTGGCCGGTGCCAAAAAATCTGGGCACTCTGCTGAGTTGTTCCGCAGCAGTCTTACTGGGGAGTCAGTTTTGGAAGGCACACAACGGGGGCCTTTTCATGGCCTGGTTTTTACCGCTTCTGCTGCTGGTGATCTTTCGACCAAATCTGGAAAACCGGGTGGCCCTGCTGGTCCTGGATGCCGCGTGGTTTCCAAAACGCCGACGCACCACGACGCTTGTGCCAGCCGAATCCTTGCCTTAACCCCGTCTCGGGTCAAAGTCAGGGGGCGATTGACGATTGGCTAGCCAGGCCCGCCAGGCCGATCGATTCCACTCAAAATTGACGCCCGTCAATGTGATCAAGGCCTGCAGCACACGCTCGTTCTGAACGCTCACCTTACTGTTTTTTTTGCCACTCCCCATCGAAAGTCCACCGCCCGAGGGTGTGAATGTGGCACTGGTCGCCCCCTCTGCGCCGCTACCCACCACAATTATGTGCTGTGTTTCCAACGCGTTGATTAACGGACTGACCGCCGATGGCACTCCGAGCCGACCAATTACCTCGGCGGCTCGATTGATTCGCGCGTTGTCGGATCCAGCAAGTGCCGAGAGGATTGCGGGCAGAGCCTGATGCGGCCCAATCACAATCAGTCGCTCGGTGGCAGCAATGCGGGTTTCTGGATCGGAATGATCGATAGCCGTGGCAATCAAAACAGTTGTGGCATCCGACGAGCGAATCCGAGAGAGTGCTTCTACATACAAACTTCGCACACGAAACGACGGCTCCTGAGAGAGAGCGGTGGCCAAGGCTGGCACGGCAAAGCGATCGGAAATCTCGCGAATCTCCTCGGCAGCCCGGTCGGCCTGAAGCGGTTGTTCAAGCTGTTTACGCAGCCGCCCTAATTTTAGATTCCATTCCTTCTGTGCGAGATTGGCCCGCTCGGCCCGCTCGATCAACTCGATCTCTTGAACGGTTCGCCACGCCCCTCGACTGCGAACAAACCCCCGCGCTACCATCACTTCCTGCTGAGTCTTGCGCGATGCAGCAGCATCGTCCAGAGCAGCACTCTCGGCGGGATCCTCCGCAGCAGCCACCCGGGAGCTGGCTCCAGTAAGGCGACTAGCCGCGGTTACTGCGCAAGCAGAGAAAAGAACTGCCCGGCATGCCCACCTGTAGAACGAGCCAAGTGCCGCCTGACTGGCTGCAATTGTGTAACGACTTCGCAACTGAAAAATGGCGGGCATGGTTGTTCCGGCGGTTTTTGTACGCTCGAATTTTTCCAGATCCTTATGTACCACTCGTGGCGTCCTGAATCATCCCCACATAAAACAAGAAAATTCGGAAAATAATGACGACGATGAAGCATGCCACCACGGTCCATACTAAAAACCCTGCTCCCCGGGCCGCCGCCTCAAAGCTCAGGCGGGCCTCTTCGTCGAGTTGCCCGGCCAAACGGTCGAGCACTTCCGATGTGTTGCCCGTCATCTCTCCGACGTTTACCACCTCCAGCACTCGACGGGGAAACCGCCGCGACGATTGCAACGACTCTTCCAGCGTTGCCCCTTCGCGCAGTCGCTCCTCGACTCGATCGGCATCGAGCCAGAGCCCCGGGGCCGCAGCCGACGCGAGGCTAATCAACTGCCCCGCATCGAGGCCGGCACCACTGGCCAGCGACGCCGCACGGCACCAGACAGCCGCCTCAAAGGCTCGCGATGCCGGCCCGATGACCGGAATCCTATCGACGAGCAGTCGCACGCCACCGTGCCCTCGCCAACTGGCAAGAGCGTATTGAAAGGACAACACACCAACCACCAAGCAGCCGAGCAGGAGTATTAGATAGGTGACAAGCCCGCTTACCCCAGAGAGGCCGATCCCCAAAACATCGACCGGTTTATTATTGAGGTCGCGAACAAAACCAGAAAGCAGAATCATCGCGCCCACCACGCCAATCGCCACTATCAGTTGAAACATCGGCCAGACGAGGCTGCTGATGAAAGCTCGTGTGTTTCGCACCGACCGCTCAAGCACCTGTGACAGTTCTTCTAGCGTCTGAGCTTCGTGACCCGTTCGGTCGCCGACCGCCACCATCGCCAGCACCAAGGGTGGAAATGTCTGGCCTGCCTGCTTCATGGCCAGAGCCAGTTGATTGCCTTGCGAAAGGCTCCGCAGCACAGTCTCCATTGCCGGTCGCCACGCTCGTGACACGCGGCTTGTCTCGCTGGCCCACGCTCGTCGCAAATCGATGCCTGCTTTGAGCGCGATCGCTAGCCGTCCGAGCACGGCGGCCAAGAGTTTGTCCGGCATCTGTTTACGCCAGCGCATGACTTTACCTCTTGAACTCTAGAAAACTCGGCCGCAAGACCCGTCGACCCTAACAGACAACACATGCTTCTGATAAATTGGCCTCAGGAAGAGTCTAGTCAAAACCGTCTGTCGGGTCCCTCACGTGGCCCCGATACAACCCTGTTCCTTCCCTGCCGCGTCATGAAACCTCACTGGCCGACTGTTACGATTGTGGGAGTCGGCTTGATCGGGGGCTCGATCGGCTTAGCGCTACAGGCACGGCGGCTGGCTGGCCGCGTGATCGGCGTGGGCCGTTTTGCCGAATCGCTAGCAGAGGCCAAGCGACTCAAAACTGTTGGCGAAACATCGCTCGACATTTCTGAGGCGGTGAGAGCGGCGGATGTGGTTGTCGTGGCAACGGGCGTGGCCGATATTCCGGGGATCCTTGACGCCATCGACATGGCAGTCCAGCCGGGCACGCTGATCACCGATGCTGGCAGCACTAAAGCCACGATCGTGGCGGCGTGGGAAAAACGCCGTCGATTCAGACGCGGCCGGTTTGTGGGTGGCCATCCGCTGGCCGGCAGCCACCGTCGCGGCCCTGCTGCCGCTGCCGAGGATCTCTTTACCGGCCGGGCCACGGTCGTCACGCCGGTGGGCAAAACTCCTGCGAGCGACACAGAAGAAGTGGCCGAATTCTGGGTGTCGCTTGGCTCCACGGTCTATCTCATGCCGCCTCGCGATCACGATCGCATTCTCGCGCAAACCAGTCACGCACCCCATCTCTTGGCCGCTGCGATCGCGGCTACGACTCCCCCTGATTCGCGGCCATTTACGGCGGGCGGCTGGCGCGACACCACTCGCATTGCCGCCGGCGATCCAGAACTCTGGGCCGATATTCTTCTCGACAACGCAGCCTTTGTCGCCAAGGCTCTTGTGCGGATCGCCAGCAACACCGAAAAAATGCTGTCTGCCATTGAAGCCAGTGATCGTCGCAAACTCGTGGCACTCCTCCAGCGGGCCAAGGAAGATCGCGATGCTCTGGGAAGTTGATGTTTACCTGCGCGATCCCGCGACCGACCACACCGCGCGAGCGGTCATAGCAGGCGCGGCCGAACTGGGTATCGCCGCCTGCACTCGCGCACAGTCCGCGGTGGGCTGGCTGATCGAAGGCGATTTCTCCTCGGCAGACATCGAGCGACTAGCCACGGCCCTGCTCACCAATCCGGTCACGGAATCATTTAGACTGGCTGCGGCGGGCGATCCATCGCTGCTTGAGCCGCTGCTCCTACAAGGCACTGCCGACCTGCCGACTGTGGTGCATGTATTACCCCGCGCGGGCGTCACTGATCCAGCAGCCCAGACTGCTAAGGAGGCCTTCGAACTCTTGGGTCTCAAGCCTCTGGCAGTGCGAAGCCTGCGAAAATACTGGTTGCCGGAGCTTGACAAAACACATGTCGAGCGACTGGCAGGCAAGTTGCTTGCCAGCGAAGCGATCCATGATGTGGTGGTCGGGGCCGTAGAACTCCGCACGCTTTCCGGCGGTCGACCGTGGAGCTTTTCACAGACGACCGTTACGCTCGAGGGCCTCGACGACAACGCCTTGGAAAAGCTCAGCCGCGATCGCTGCCTGGCCCTCTGCGCGCACGAGCTTCACGCTGTGCGGCAGCACTTCAATCTCCTTGGCCGCCCCCCGTTTGAAATAGAATTGGAAACGATTGCACAAACGTGGAGCGAACACTGTTGCCACAAAACTCTGGGCAGCCCGATTGATCACACCGGCCCTTCGGGCACGGTGAGCTACGACAATCTCCTCAAGGAAACAGTCTTTGCAGCGACGCGTGAAGTGCGGGCGGAGCTGGGGCCAAACGACTGGTGTGTGAGTGTTTTTCGTGACAACTCCGGCGTTGTGCGGTTTGATGGTGACCACGACATCTGCATTAAAGTCGAGACGCACAACCACCCCTCTGCGATTGAACCCTACGGCGGTGCGGCCACCGGTTTGGGTGGCGTGATTCGGGATGTGCTCGGCACGGGTCTTGGCGCTAAGCCGATCGCCAATCTGGATGTGTTTTGTGTTGGCCCGGACAACACTGAGGCAGCCGACTTGCCAGCGGGCGTGATCCATCCACGGCGTCTGCTAGCTGGCGTTGTGGCAGGCGTGCGGGACTACGGCAATCGGATGGGCATTCCCACGATCGCTGGCGCGGTCGTCTTCGATCCGGGCTATCTTTGCAATCCGCTCGTCTTTTGCGGCACAGTCGGGATCATGCCGCGAAACTCCGCCGATGCAGCAGTGCAAGCCGGTGATTTAGTTGTTGTGGCCGGCGGACGCACGGGCCGCGACGGTATTCACGGAGCCACCTTCTCCAGCGTCGAGCTTTCCAGCACGAGCGAGAGCCAGTCGGGTGGATCGGTACAAATTGGCCATGCGATACACGAGAAAACACTGACCGACTTTGTTCTTGAAGCCTCCCGTCAACGGCTGTTTCATGCGATCACCGACTGTGGTGCTGGTGGTCTTTCAAGCGCCGTCGGTGAAATGGGAGCCCAAATAGGCGCGCGGGTGAACCTGGAGTGCGTGCCACTAAAATACGAAGGCCTAAGCGCTACAGAAATCTGGATTTCAGAAGCGCAGGAACGGATGGTGCTCGCAGTCAATCCGGCCCACTGGGAAAAACTCTCGCACGTGGCTGCCGCGGAGGGCGTCGAGGCAACTGCCATCGGCACGTTCACTGGCGATGGCCAACTCACGCTCTGCTGGCAAGGTAATCAGGTCGGCACGCTGGATTGCCATTTCCTACACGAGGGCCGCCCTCGGCAGCGACTGAAGTCAATCGCTGAGAGTCCGCGTCTTGAGCCGACTGTCTGGCTGGACTCGGCCGCGCCTCTTTCTCTTGAAGATTGTCTGCTCGCTCTGCTGGCGACTCCCGACGTCGCCAGCAAGGAATGGATCATTCGGCAATACGACCACGAGGTGCAGGGCGGCAGCGTCGTCAAGCCGTTGCTGGGACCAGGTGCCGGACCCGCCGACGGCACGGTGGTGCGCGGCGTGCTGGGTCGCAATCGGGGCATCGTGATTGGCGTGGGCTTACGGAATCGACTCGGTACAAGCGACGCCTATCAAATGGCAGCGGGCGGCATCGTGGAAGCGATCTCCAATGCAATTGCCGCCGGGGCCGATCCTGCGAAGATTGCTCTGCTCGACAATTTTTGCTGGGGTGAATGCCGCCGCGCAGAGTCCCTCGGCACGCTGGTCGAGGCCTGCCGTGCCTGTTACGACATGGCGATCGCCTTCACGGCTCCGTTTGTCAGCGGCAAAGACAGTCTCAACAATGTCTTTGCCTGGATTGATGCCGCAGGCAAGCAGCATGAGCTTTCGATTCCGCCGACGCTCTTAGCCACGGCGCTGGGCCAGATTGAAGACGTTCGCCGCGCTGTCACGCCCGACCTAAAGCGGGCTGGCAATCGACTTGCCATCGTGGGACTCTCTCGCGATGCATTGGCGGGCAGCCAGTTGGAATTGATCGGCTGCGTGCGGGGCGGTAGTGTTCCGCGCGTTGATCCAGTCGCTTGCCGTAGCGCTTTTGCGGCCATCGCCACGGCTCAGCGGGCCGGCCTGATCGTAGCCTGCCACGACTGTTCCGACGGGGGCTTGGCGACGGGGGTTGCCGAGATGGCCATCGGCGGGGGCCTAGGTGCCCGCATCGCTTTGCAAAGCGTGCCTGCAGAACTGACTAAAAGTATGCCGCTCTCGGCAAGAAACCGCGACTTAATCATTGCCTTTAGCGAAACTCCCGGCCGCTTTCTCTGCGAAGTACCGGCCGAGAGAGAAGCGGAATTTGCCGCCCTCATGGCCGACGTGGCCTGGAGCTTTATTGGCGAGGTCGTGGCTATCGGCCCCGACGGTGGGCAGGTCGAGATTTTGTCGACCTCTGAAAAAATCGTAACTGTTGTGAGCCTTGAGCAGTTAGCCAAAGCCTGGCGGAGTTGACTCTGACTCCTGCGATCGCTGGAATCACAAACGATAGGCACTCTGACGCATTGAAAATCCTCTGGCTGCTGTGATGATCGATACGGTAGACCACCCACGCCAGTGCTAGCGACACTGCCAGGAGTAGGCCAAAGCCTGCCAGCGAATTTCAAGGCTCTTGGTTTGGACATTCCAAAAACGTACGCTCTCAATTGGATTGATTGACAGAACACAATTTTCCGGCACTTAATCTCCCACTGAATGCTTGCGAGGCCGACGATGCTTTCCCCCCGTGCCATGATCCTGCGGGCCCCCGGCACCAACTGCGATCATGAAACAGCCTTTGCCTTTGATCGAGCCGGAGCGTTCAGCCGTCGGGTCCATGTGAAGGCTTTGACGCAAAAGCCATCGCTGATGAAAAACTTTCAGATTCTTTGCATCCCAGGCGGTTTTTCGTACGGTGACGACATCGCCAGCGGCCGCATCTTTGCCCTAGAACTCTCGTCCCGTTTGGCTGATGTGCTGCACGCTTTTCGTGACAGAGGGGGTTTGATTCTCGGCATCTGTAACGGCTTTCAGGTGCTCCTGCAAACAGGCCTGCTGCTCCAAGGACCAGCCAACAGCCCGGCTCAAGCGTCGCTAGGCCACAACAATTCCGGAGAGTTTGTTGACCGCTGGGTGAATTTACGAGCAGACCCTAACGCGTGTTGCTTTCTGCAAGGACTTCACGAGTTTGAACTGCCCGTCGCCCACGGCGAAGGGCGATTTGTAACGCGCTCGATCGCCGATTTTGATCGCCTTCATTCTGCCGGACAATTAGTGCTTCGCTATGGGTACGATCAGCAGGGAAATTCCACCAATCCCAACGGTGCCTCGGGGGATGTAGCCGGCCTGTGCGACCCAAGCGGCAGAGTCTTTGGATTGATGCCTCATCCCGAACGATTTATCACAGCCACGCAGCACCCCGCTTGGAATGGTCACCTTGACGCCGACGCCCCAGGGGCCGGATTGGCGATCTTCGCAAATGCCGTCAAGGCTGTCTCCTAGCGAAATTCGCTCCCGAGAAGACCCCGTCGGAACAGCTGATTTCGGCGTTGACAGCGAACCTGCCAAGGTCCTATTTTCCCGACGCCTTCTGCTGCCTCGCACCTCGGCCCTTGCAGCGGGCTGCGGATTATTTCTCACCATGCGCACGACTGTCGCACGCAGTGACTCGATCCTCTTGCTCAGCGCTATCCTGCTGAGCTGTGGGGCCATTGCAGGCTGCCGATTTACGCTGCTTGCCAATGCGCCGCTCGTCAAAGAAATCAGCGATTTGACCCAACGTCCTGCCAGCGACACACGCCCCTCTCTTCAAACGGTGTCTCTTGAATTGATCTTTGCTCGCTTTGGCTCAGCTGATCGCCACCTCCGCGAAGAACTCTGGGGACTGATCGACGAACAAATTTTTGACGATGGCTTGCGGCGGCAACTGCATGCCAATGGTCTGCGGGCCGGCGTGATCACAGCCCAGCTTCCGCCTCATTTGGCAGAGCGATTTCTTCCCGACACCACGGCGGCCAACCAGCCCGCAGGCGTCAATCCAGCCGAAAACACTGGTCTTTTCGAGCGACCCGCCGCCGTACGACGCCTTGTGCAGTTGCTGCCCGGACGCGGCAGCGAAGTTGTCTCGGCGGCCGGAATCCCAGAACTCGTCCTACTAGAACACGACGATGCTGAGATTCGTGGCGGTACCTATCAGGAAGCCAGTGCCGTCTTTTCACTGATCGCCTGGCCGGCGGCGGATGGCCGCGTGCGACTGGAAGTCACGCCAACCATCAAGCATGGCAAAAGTGAACGCACCTGGATTGGAGAAGATGGGATCTTCCGGCTAGAGACCGGTCAGCGGAAAAATATTTTTCAACGACTGCGATTTGAGGCTACGATCCCGACCCACTCCATGATCGTTGTGGGTTGTACAGGCGAGTCTGCCTCAACCGTTGGGGATGCCTTCTTCCGCGACCGCGCGGGCGGCCCGGACGATCTACGCGTGCTTGCCATTCGTCCGCTTGCACACGCGGTTGACCCGATGTTTGCGATAGAACCATCACCTGAGAATCCAATCCGAGAGTAGTCTCCTGCCGACGGCGATGACCGACCCGGCAATCTGTGGAAGCTTTTCTGTCTTTTTCAATACAAGCGAACGCGAGGGCTGCGCTCTTTTGGTAAGTGGCACCTGCCGTGGAAAGCCGCATGGTTCTCAACGGCGAAATGTGTCGATTTCTCTTGGGAAGGCACTCTCTACCGGCACATTTGGTCGCCTGGAGACAGCCTGCCAAGGGTCGACTCATGAGCATTCCCGTGCAAAGCCGCCTACAGATACACCACCCACACAAGCCCAAGGCACTGACCGTCTTTGCGGCAGCCTTTGTGGCTGGGGCCGCCGCTGCGGTGGGTCTCAATCGAGCGCTCGATGTGCACATTGCACAGTCAAAACCCCATGTCGAAAGCGAGTCCATTTTTGTTGCTCTGCACTCTCTGCCACAGGGATCGCCGGTCACCGTTTGGGATGTCGCCTTGCGGGACTGGCCCAAGGCCATGCTCCCAACGACAGCAATGCGGGCGACCGACAGCTTTGATGGCGTTGTCCTCCGGCATCCGATACGAGAGGGCCAGCCTCTCTTGTCTGTTCAGTTAGTCAAGGCCCAAAGCCTCAACGGACGGCAGTTTGCCCAAGACACCGCAATTGATTCGGCAACAATTGTGTCAGAGCCGCCCGTTTTGGCGGCTCGAACCATCCTCAAATCTCCGCGACCATCCGAAGACCTTTGGCCAGATTCTAATCCGCCAAAGACAGTCGTCGTACCAGTTCAGTCCCTACCAAGCGTCGCTGCGCCGTCGCAACAAACTCAAGCTAAGCCGCCAGCACAGGTTCCGGTTTCAGAGCCTGCGCCTGCTCCGGTCGCTCCAGTTCACGTTCACGTTGCGACCCAATCCCCCTTAGAAGCCCCGCCCACACTCCCTGCAATCGCAGTGCCTACGCTGGCAGAGAATGCTCTGGATGTCGAACCGATTCTGAAACCAATTTTATCAATGATTTCCGACCTGCCGATTTCCAACCTACCGATTTCCGCACCGCCGAAGTCGCCACCAACGGCCGTAACCAATATTTTTTCGACGCCCTCGACTGATCTTGAGCCACTCATTTCCACGCCACCCACGCCGACGGCGACGGCGAAAAATTTATCTGAAAAATCTCGCTCATCTGTGACACGGTATCTTGTGGTTCCCGAAAGCATCGCCTCGGCGGCCGATGCCTCGTTTGTGTTACCAACCCCTCAGCCATCACCGGTTGCACTGGTCCAAGTGCAAGCCCAGGCAACAGTCCAGGTCCAGTCGCCGGTTCAGGCTAGACAGCCTCTTGCAAGGGTACCGCAACCGGCCGCTCCATCCGGTCAGCAGTCATCCCCCGCCCTCCCGCGAACGGCAACCAAGCGGCCTCTCAAACAGCAAATGCAGCAGCAAAGTCAGCAAGCCACGCAGAAGAAGGCAAGCGTGCGGCCTATCAAGCCTCCAGTAGCTGATGCAAAACCGACGATGTTTCAGTCGATGTTCCCTAATTTTTCAGCCAACGCCCAGGCGATCGAACGCGAGTTGGCGACGATTCGCCGTGAGCGAGAGACTGGGACCGCTCCAGCCGGATTGCCAGCGAACAACTCCGTTGCAGACGGCCAGCCCGGGCAAAAGTCTGCCCGCAAGCCAGCATCAAGCGGTTCGGTGATTCGCCCCTAACTCTCCGCATCAAGAGTTGAGTGCCTATCCTCTTCGACAGTTACCTAGTTCTAGCGTGTCATCTCGCATCGACAGCGGCCGCTTGATCCCCGCTCTCTCGGGTAGCCACAACATCCAAAACCCGGTAACGGCCACCGGAGTTTTTTGCCAGCAAAGCCAGTCGGGGGGATTGCTCTTGGTTCTCAGCACCAAATTGAACAACCATGCATTTGGTCGCACCCAGTGAGCGGGTCAGCCGCTCAAGTTCGGCCTCGCTTAAGTCGTCTCCTGCATCGGCGTCGGTCAGCAAAAAGATCGCGTCGGGTGAAAGTCGCAGCGCTGCCGCGATGGCATCGGCATGAATCGTCGCTCCGTCAGCCCGCACCGCTTCAACAAATCGCCTCGCTGACTGGCGATTTTTTTCCGTGCCAAAGACGAGTCGCCCCCGAGTGCCGGAGGGGTCAAAAACTTGCAGCGTTTGATTGTAAAAAATTAAATAGAACTGCTGCACTTCACCGAGTTCATCGAGGCTGCGGAGGAGTTCCCGCTTGGCCGCAGCCAGCGGCCTACCCCCTGGTTCAGCCATGCTGGCCGAGCGATCAAAGACATAGACAAACTTATTGCCACTGGCTTCGAGCCCAAAGATTCCCGTGCGGACACCCCCCGGCGAAAGCGGTTCGGCCGTCGCCACGCCAGCCAAAGCCGATAAAGCGGCCCACGAAGCAAGCCCTATGAAGGCCCTCGAAACTGCTTCTGCTCGCCGCGGCGATTGGCAACACCCCAAGGCCATTGGCAAAAAGCCACCCATCGCCAGCACCACCCCAAGCACTCCTATCACTGTGAATGCCCAGGAGATCCCCGCGGTAAACTGCGATAGATGCAAGAGTGTCTGTTCTTCGGGAGTGGGTGATCGATCCACTCCCGAACGCGATATGTTTTGCCAGGCTGTAAAAATTTTTTGGTCGCTAGCGGCGGCAACGGCTATCCGAATTGTGGCCGCATCGACAACGGCCTTCGGTGGCGAGCCGATCAAGAAAACAGCCGTGCCCGACAAAAAAGCAAGCAGCGTGCCCGCCAGCACCAGTGCGTGAAAGACCGTCCAGCTTCGCTGCGGTCGGCTCAGGGGCAAAACACTTTCAGGCAAAGCCTGCATATCCCGAAACTTCGGCACAGCGACGCTTCTGCCACAAGCTGGACAACTGAGAACGCCGCCGGCCTGCCCGGCATTGACGCAGAGATCTTGCAAACAGACGCAGGGTAAGAGATAGGTTTTCATCCGCGACTCACAAAACGCTATGTTCTGGGTGGACTACCAGCAGGCCTCGACCACCGAAAAAATGCCGGCGGGTTGCCCGCAGAAACTCTGCCGCCCGATTTTCTTACCATAACGAGACGATTTTTTGGCAATTGTGGCATTTTTCGCCCAAAAAAAGTTGGCTTTTTATTGGCGACAACGCCATAATCGTACGTCTCGCGAAGACCCTCGCCAGACGCCCACAGGTTTCGCTCAGCCCACTCACTTCTGGCGTCACAATCGCCTCCTCACGTCAGTCCGATAAGAGTCCGTCCGGGTTCGTGTTTCAGGCACTAGACCCTATCGTACCCACCCGTCCCAGTCTTTAAAAAAGAGGTGTTTTTTTGAACACTGGACTTGAACGGCACTTGAATCACACTGACGACACATCGAATGATGCATGGCACTCGAAAATGTTCCAGTTTCGACCCTCACACTTTTGATTCGTCGACCGCTTTCGCTGCCCTTATTTTCCGTCCCCTTTATTATTCTGTTTGATCACCTTTTTCACATCACTTGTGTTGAACTGTTCTTGAAGGAGCTTTGCTTTGTACGACTCGCTGCTCGATGAGATTGAAGATGACGTTGTTTCCGGTGCCCATGAAGTTGAAGATTTGGCAGCAAAAGTTGCCGATGTCGACGACGGTGATGGCGACCTCTTGGCTGATGACGTCGAAATTTCAACGCTCCCCGATGGTGAGCTCGAAGCAGAAGCTGACGCAGACGTTGAAGCTGGTAACGATTCGGAGGAGGGACTTGTCGAGCAGGTTGAAAATTGGTCGGACGATCCAGTGCGTATGTACCTGACGCAGATGGGTGAGATTCCACTGCTAACGCGAGCGCAGGAAATCTATCTTGCCCGACAGATTGAGTCGACTCGCGCTACCTTTCGCGCTAAGTTGCTTGCCTGTGAATATGTGTGTCAGCAGGCCTTTAAGGTGCTCTCGCGAGTGCATCGTGGCGAACTGCCGTTTGATCGGACCGTACAGGTGTCGGTGACGGATCGTCTGGAGAAGGAACAAATCCTTGGTCGTCTCCCGCACAATCTTCGCACGCTCGAGGTGCTGCTGCGACAAAACAGGGCTGACTACCGAATCGCCCTCTCCAAGAAGCGACGGATGCCGGAGCGTCGTGAAGCGTGGGCTCGCCTTGGCTGCCGTCGCCACCGCTGCGTGCGACTGGTTGAGGAACTAGGTCTCCGCACCCAGCGTATTGAGACGATGATCCCTACGCTTGAAGAGTTGGTGCGTCGCGTCAAGGAACTAAAAACCAAAATTGATTCTCACAAAAAGACCAAGCAGCCCCCTTCCGCCCGACAAAAACTGGTCGATGAATACCGAGCTATTCTCAACTCATGCCAAGAGACGCCGCGCAGTCTGAAGCGTCGCATGCACGAGATCAAAGAGATCTATGCTCGTTACCAGAAGGCCAAGCGGGGCCTCTCCGAAGGCAATCTGCGACTGGTTGTCTCAATCGCGAAAAAGTATCGTAACAGGGGCCTTTCCTTCCTCGATCTGATTCAGGAAGGCAACGCCGGACTGATGCGGGCCGTCGATAAATTCGAATACCGTCGCGGATTTAAGTTTTGCACGTATGCCACCTGGTGGATTCGACAAGCGATCACTCGGGCGGTGGCAGATCAAAGCCGCACGATCCGCATTCCGGTGCATATGGTGGAGACAATGTCGCGGGTGCGTAATGTGGCCCGGCAACTGCTTCAGGAATATGGCCGAGAACCGACGATTGAGGAAATCGCTGCTCGGGCCGGAACTCCCGTCGATGAAACGCGGCGAGTGACGGCGATGAGTCGCTATCCAATCAGTCTCGATCGGCCCGTGGGCAATAGTGAGGACAGTCATTTTGGTGATCTGCTGCCCGACACTGGTGCAGAAAACCCGGCGGTCGGGGCCGCTCAGGAAATGCTTCGCAATCGGATTGCCAAAGTGCTCAAGAGCCTCAGCTACCGCGAGCGGGAAATTATCAAACTCCGCTACGGACTCGGCGACGGCTATAGCTACACGCTGGAAGAAGTGGGTCACATTTTTAAGGTCACGCGAGAGCGCATCCGACAGATCGAAGCCAAGGCCGTGCGTAAACTTCAGGCACCGGCCCGTAGCGAAGAACTCTCCGGCTTTCTCGACTAGACC
>QWQJ01000097.1 GCA_003670865.1 Planctomycetota bacterium
CGCGACGCAGAGCCAATTCAGCTTTTCTGGCGATGACTGCTTCGTGACTGCGTGCGAGCCGTTCTACGCATGTTGCTTGCTCAATGCGGAGCCTGTTGATCTCATCAATCACTTCGCCACGATCTCTGTCGATTGCTTGGATGTCGCTGTACGAACACGCAAGCCGGCCAATTGCTTCTTGAATGTTGTTGTCATGCACTTCAATCGCCAGCATCGCAGCGTCGCGAATCGCCGTTCTTTCAGTCGACTGCCGTTGGGCATCGAGCAAAGCAGCCTCTGCAGCAAGAATCGCGTTGTCTGAGGCGATCACTTCACGGCGCGACTGATCTAGGTCGGCTCGGGCGGCGGCAATCGTTTCGGCAGCTCGCTGTCGTCGTTCGTGGGACTGCCGAATGTCTTGGCGAATCGAGGCAAGATCAGCCTGGAGTTGTCCAACGGCCGTGGTTGCAGCGACGACGGTTTCGGCAAGTTCGTGCTCTCGCTGGGCAAGCGATCGCAGTTCACTCCGGCGGGCAATCAGACCGGTTGCGTTGGCGGTGGTACCAATTTCGAGAAAGCCATCCGCAGAGCAGCATTCTCCTTGTCTGGTGAGATAGAGCGTTCCAGGCGGGGAGTTGCGAGCCAGGATGCGTGCGTCCTCAAGGCATTCAACGATCCAGACCCGCCCGAGCAGACGCCGCATCAAGTCCTGCGAACAGTCTGAGAGATTATTTTCAAGGCGGTCGGCACTCATCAGCCTGTCGAGACGACCGATGATACCGCAAGCGGGTTCAGGGTGTGCTGCAATGACAGTCAGACGTGAGGTAGAGCCCTGATCGAGAGAGGGTTCGTTTTCAAGTGGAAGTGGATCTGGCAGGGCCGTGGCCGCCAAAAAAGTGACGCGTCCACCAGCGGCCACGATAGCTTGCCCAGCTTCTGACGACGACCATTCAGCGTGCCAGTCGACAACATCGTCAAGCGACTCGACAACAAGGCTTTGCGATAATACACCCAGCGCGATGTCAACTAAGGGCGCCCATTCGACACTGGCGATTACCAAGTCAGCCAGCACTCCTTGGAGACCTGGAACGCCAGCCGATCCGGGCTCGTGAGAGAGTAGCTTCTTAGCGGTATCCGACAGGCCTTCTTGCCGATGAATTATTTCCTGAAGCACCGTCTGCCGTTCGCGACAGGCCTCACTTTTTGCTTTCCAGCCAGCCAGATCGCTCCAGCCTCTCTCAAGCGACTGCGAGCGATGGTGCTCGGTGATTTCCAGCGATTCTAACTCACTGACGAGAAACTCAAGCCGCTTGCAAAGCGCATCAAGATTCCCTTCCCAATGAGCTTGTGATTCGAGTAGGCCAGCGCGATTGAGTCGCGTTGAATCGATTTTAGTACGACGCTCCTGCATCTCCTTCCGTGAGTCATCAACGCGAGTCATCGACTGCTCGTATTGCGTTTCAAGTCGTAAGCGGCTGCGTTGCAGTTCATCCAAAGTGTTGGCATGGGCAGCGTGCCGCTGCTTAGCGTCGGTAGCGTTGGTGTGGGTTCCCTCGGCGGCTTCAACACATGTCTTTAATCGCTCAGAGATGCGTTTTAATTCTGTTTCAAGCGACTGCGTTTCGGCGATAGCCCTACCGACGGCCCCAACGGCTTCCCACCCGCTTGTTGTATGAGCAGACAGCGCTGTTTCGCTCTGCGTGGCGGCGAGAGAAACCTCGATACGGTGGGTGCGCAGCAAAGACAGGGTCGCTTCGGCAGCAGCAGCACGCTGTTTATCTGCCGTCATGACCGCTTGTATCTCGGACAGTTGTGGGAGAATTTCCTGTTGAAGAGCGTCTATTTCTTCCATGCGGCTGGCGGTTCGACGGGCGTCTTCTTCAATGCACGAAAGCTCACGACGGGCTGCTTCCAGCAATTGATCGATGCTTGCCACATCGGCATCGACGCCGGCGAGATCGGCGGCGGCCGCTGCCAATCGTAGTTGACGCAGACGATCGGTCATCTGCCGCCACCGTCGCGCACGCGCTGCCTGATGGCGTACCGTCTCTAAGCGACTTGACACTTCACCAACAATGTCGGCAAGACGCTGTCGATTTTGCTCCGCTCGCTCCAGTCGTCGCAGTGACTCAGTGCGTCGCGTCCGAAAGCGGGTGATGCCAGCGGCTTCTTCGAAGATCGCACGGCGATCGCGGCCCGATGCCACGAGCAGGGCGTCGACTCGGCCTTGTTCGATCACGCTGTACGCTTCGGTCGCAGCACCAGTTCCGGAAAAAAGTTCACGGATATCACGCAGTCGGGATGGCTCTCCGTTGACCAGGTATTCACTCTCGCCGCTGCGGTAGACCCTCCGCATGATCTGCACATCGTCAGTGTCGGTTGGCAAAAGGCGGGACGAATTATCGAAAACGAGAGAAACTTCCGCGGCGTTCAGCGGCTTCCTGCCACTAGAGCCAGCGAAGATCACATCGGTCATCTCGTGACTGCGAAGGCTGCGGGGGGATTGCTCGCCCAGCACCCACTTGATCGCATCAACGACATTTGATTTTCCGGCGCCATTGGGGCCGACCACAACAGTGATGCCGGCAGGAAACTCAAAGCGAGTGCGATCAGCAAAGCTTTTGAAGCCGAACAGCTCGAGCGCTTTGAGCCGGATCATGATGATTCGTCCAGGTGGGATGCCCCGCCCGCGGTGTCGTCGGTGGTATCTAACGCATCGTCAGACTCGATAGAAATCTCCCGATCCTTTAAAGCTGCTTCTTCGTGGATGCCCATGCGACCATCAGTATCGGCGCGGAGGGCGTCGAAAGCCAAGCGGCTCTCAAGAGAGTGGCAGGCGCTCGCCTGTTGCAAAAATTGCACGACATCTGGGTAGCTTCCGCCAAGCTTCATAATGGCGCGAATGATCTGGTCGACCTCGGCAGGCACATCCATTTGCTGATCACTTTGGCCGACGGCGAAGCAACTGACCGTTGCGATGGAGTCCTCAACAACCACCACAATCGATGACCCTGCCTCCGCTTTCAATCCATCAGCGATCGGATGTTCCACGCCAAACAGAACAATTTCCGGACGGTGGCTGCGGGTCACATGCACAAGCGGTGGGCCTTCGACATCAAGTACATGCAAGTTGCAGGCATCGCCAAGTTGTTGACCTCGGACCAGTGGCGAGGCATGGTTCATATTCCAGAGAGAGCGAAAAGCGCCATAGCGGGTTTCAGCGCTGACGCTCGTAAGGAGTCCTTGGAGTGCATCAATGCCATTGGCATCGTCGAGCACGCCAAGGGCTGCCAGGGCTGCCGGTCGGGCGCTGCGGAGCCTAGTTGCAGCTCGAGCCAAGGCCGGTGCAGCGATCGATTCGCCGAGATAAGCCAGTGCCTCGGCAGAAGCAAATTGTACCTCAGGATCTTTTGACTCTAAACCCTTTCGCAGCGTTGAGATCGCATCTTTGCCGATCGCCTCGAGTCGCAGTGCCGCCGCGGGGGCTGTCACAGGATCTGCGAGTTGGCGAGCAAGTAACTCTAGCCGTAAGTGGCGGCCGCCAGGTGGTTCGATTACGGCAATGCAGCGGACCACACGGACATAACGGTTGAGATTGAGGGCATAGATTTCGGGAATCTCAAGTTCGATAAAGCGGTCAGTTTTTGGTGTGGCAACACCCCGCTTGGAACCACGCGTCAGGGCATGAAAGCGTCTATTGATGCAGTCGCCAATTCTTTTAGAGAGGGCAATGGAGCGGTGATCGGAGCCGAGAATCAGCCCAATTGGACGCGATGCTAGGGAGACACCGCCGCCTGGAACATTGGCACGCAGTTTTGCCACTGAGTCGAGGGTTCCGCTGGAAACAGGATCGACTAGAAGTGGTCCTTCTGCTAGTCCCAAGACATGGCCATCACGAACGCGATTGCCCAGCACGGCCATTTCTGAGAGACGTGTTTCCATCAGATAGCCACCGGCGATACTCGTCGTCTCGCTGTCGATAGGCACCTCGACGCGGACATCGAAGCGGTCTCCCTTGCGAACACCAGGAGGGAGGTAGCCGTGGATCCAGACCAGCGACGTGGAAGTCGATGCTAATAAATTATTTGGCTCGACGACACCTCTGGCCTGCATGTCTGCCATCAGCTTTTGCCGTTGAGCGTTGGGGGGCGGATCACTACCGGTTCCGGCTAATCCTGTAATGAGTGCCGCTCGTTCAATGTGTTGCGTGTTTAAGCCCCACGGGCCGGCGTAGTCGCCGACAAGTTTTGTGTCGGCCTCAAGGTTCACAAGCGCTTCGATCTCTGGGCTTTGACTGCGGATAGCCGACCCCGCACAGCCAATGGCTTCGAGAGCCATGACAGCGACGATCTTCATGAGCAACACCCCCGCTCCCGTCGCGTTAGGGGCGAGGGGAGTTGAGGGAGAAACGGAAAGTTCTCTAAGTGCATCTGAGTGCATAAGTAAGCTCGCTGTGAAGCAGTCGAAAGGAGCGGTCGACGACCTTGAACAACTGAGAAAAAAAGACTTGGATGACTGCAGAGACTAGGAGTGCTTTGGCAAAGCGTCAAGCCAGATTTGAGCCCATTGGTTTCAAGAAAACAGGTGCTTTTAATCGCCTCGACGGCTGACAATCAGGATCTAAAAAACCTCTTGGCAGTTGGGCATTCCCCTGCTAGTGTTCCGGCCCGCAGTCTTCGACCCGAAGACAACGCAAAGAGGATTGCCCTCAATCGTTTCCCAAACAGCACGCGTGGCAGCACACTCGGAGTTTTGAACCGTGACGCAAGCAGAGCAGGATTTACTGCAGATTCACGTCCGTTGGATGATCCGTAGGGATATGCCAGAAGTCCTTCGGATCGAGCAGGAGGCATTTGAATTCCCCTGGTCCGACGAAGACTTTACGCGGTGTCTGAGGCAACGCAACTGTATCGGAATGGTGGCGGAGATGGCCGACTCGGTCGTCGCGTTTATGATTTACGAATTACATCGTGCCAAACTGCATGTGCTTAATTTTGCTGTTGCCCGTTCGCACAGACGCCTTGGCATTGGCACGCAAATGCTGGCAAAGCTGACTGGAAAGCTGAGTCAGGAACGCCGCAGTCGGATTCTGCTTGAGGTACGGGAGCGCAATTTGCAGGCTCAGCTCTTTTTCCGGGAACAGGGGTTTCGAGCGATATCGGTGCTCAAAGACTTTTATCAAGACACGACCGAAGATGCCTATCTCATGCAGTGTTCTTGGCAGGCAGAGGAAAAGCATCCGGCTGGGGCAAGGAGAATGGCTGGTTGACACGGCCATCCGCGTTTCCAAATACGTCTTCTAGGAGTTGGGTGCGGGCGGTAAGCGTTTCAATTGCAGCTGTGCACGAGTCTTCGCGGGCAAACAGCGTCAACAGCGGAGCCCCGGCAGGAATGACTTGCGCAGGCCGAGGGAGATCGGCCAGTGGCGGCCAATCGCCATCAGCCCACTGCTGGCCCAAGCGCAGCAGTCGGTCGAATAAACCGACGGTGATCTCACAGTCGTGGCGAGCAAAGAGGATTGATTTGCTCCATATTTGCGGCATAGTAGCTGCCCTTTGTCTCAATCCTTCTGACATGGCCGCAGGTGGCGGCGTCGAAAAACCGCAAGCCCTGAGGTGGGTGGTGGCCAGTGACCCGCCGGTTGAGCGTTCCCATAGCTCCATTGACGCGGTGGGACGAGGATTGATCTCGATGATGACAAGTTCTTGTTTGGAATTGATGACGCAGGCGACGCCCACGAGTCCGATGAGATCAAAGCGACCTGCCAAAAGAGATCCTAGCTCGTTGAGTTGTCGCTGTATCTGAATCGGCACGTCTGCTAGCGGCAGGGCGACTGATCCGCAGTAAGCATGGGTTGCAGCGGCGCACCATTCCAGACCTGTCAATTGTTGGCTGACGGCGAACAGTCTCGCTGTGCCCCGACTGCAGGCAAAGGCCGCAGAGTATGAATCGCCTTCAATCCATTGCTGCCAGACATGCCTTGGGTGCGGGGAGTCGCTTAAGGATTCCAAATCTGAACTGTATCGCAGGGCGTAGTCGGTCGCCGCCTGCACCGTCCAACGCTTGATACCACGTCCACCAGCACTGGCGATCGGCTTTATGAGAAATGAGCCATCGGTTGAAACGGCAGACGGGGATGTGTGGGTTTGTGGAAAAAGAAGACCTGCATCTTGGATCGCTCGGGCCAATTGCGTTGAATCTCGAACGCGTGTAACAGTTGATCCAGAGTTGCCCGCCAGAGGTCGGTTGGCTGCGATGGAATCGATCAAGTCAGGGTAGTTTTCCAGAGCGCCGGTATAGCACCATGGCCCGCAAGGGAAAAGTTTTGCAGCACAAGCCAAGCCCG
This sequence comes from Planctomycetota bacterium, assembly GCA_003670865.1. Taxonomy (GTDB): domain Bacteria; phylum Planctomycetota; class Planctomycetia; order Pirellulales; family UBA1268; genus BAIKAL-G1-2R. The sequence continues at coordinate 6,326 of QWQJ01000097.1, forward strand.
TCGGATAGGTACTGAAGGCTTGATCTGGGCCGAGGACATCTCCAATGCGCTCTGATCGAACAGTCGATGCAAGCAAATCGTGATCGCCAAAAAGATCAGCTGCGTAGACGCTCCAACCTGCTTTCTGAGCAGATTGTGCCAGACTGCGAACGCTTGCTCCCACGAGGATGAGTGGTGGCCGTGCGAATGTCATCTCGTACTGCCTTTCAGACGGCTTGTCGCGCACGCTCGACATGGTAGTCTCTTGGGCGGAGTCGTGCACGGTGCGACTGGAATATTCGGCAGGATTCGTAACCGCGATCCTGCTCTCACTTTCTTCAGGAGATACGGACCATGTCGATGTTCATTGGCGAAGCACTTCACGGCGACGGTAACGAGATTGCTCATATTGATTTGTTGATCGGCAGCAAGGATGGTCCTGTTGGGAATGCCTTTGCCAATGCCTTGGCCCGCCAGAGCGAAGGGCATTCCAATCTGCTCGCCGTGCTGGCGCCAAATCTCGCAATCAAGCCAGCCACTGTGATGATCACCAAGGTGACAATCAAGGGGGCCAAGCAGGCCGTACAGATGTTTGGCCCAGCGCAGGCTGCTGTGGCCAAGGCCGTGGCCGACAGCGTTGAAGCGGGCGTGATCCCCAAGAGTGATGCTGAAAATCTGGTGATTGTCTGTGGTGTCTTTATTCATTGGCTCGCCGCCGATGACAAGAAGATCTACGACTACAATTACGCCGCTACGAAAGAGGCCATCGCTAGCGCTATGCAGGGCAAGCCGTCGGTTGCCGAGATGCTAGCCGGCAAGGATAAGGCCGCCCATCCGTACCGCGGCTTCTAAAGCACGAGAGAAGTGGGCCGCACTGGAAAACGTCCAGTGCGGCTCACTTTTTAACAGGGAACCGCTGGCCGGCACCTGTTGTGCGCCACCCCATCGCTCGGAGGAAAACTAATGCCGTTGCCGCGAGTGCTTTTGCAGTTGGACTGCGACCCGCAGCCCAGCACCTTCGATGCAATCGTGGCGATCGATGCGGGCGTAGAGATCTTACTCAGGCACGGCAGCGTGACCCCCAACTCGGTTGTATCGCTTGTGCACGGCGCGATCTTTACCCGCGGAGTGAGCGATCTTGCAGCAACTGCGATTTTTATTGGAGGTTCCGACTGCGCTACTGCGGAGGCAGTGGCGCAAAAAGTGCAGCAGACTTTTTTGGGGCCGCTGCGAGTGAGTCTGCTAGTGGATCCTTCCGGCGCTAACTCGACGGCGTCCGCTGCTGTCGTTGCGGCAACCCGTCACTTACCTTCTGATCCACTGGCACAAAAATCGTGTCGGGCACTCATCCTCGGCGGCACCGGGCCGGTCGGCCAGCGTGTGGCCAGGCTTCTGGCCCGGAAAGGAATCGGAGTCGCCGTGGCGTCACGAAGCCTAGCGCGGGCAAGTGAAGTTTGCCAGCACATTCGCTTGGCAGTGCCTCAAGCGGTGCTCTTGCCCGTAGAGGGCGGCAGTTTCGTTGAGAGAGGCAGTGCCTTTGAACAGGCGATTGCTCAAGCCGATCTGATCGTGGCCGCCGGCGCTGCCGGAGCTTTACTGCTCGATGCTGCCGGGTTTGCCCTTGCCCGCCAAGCCAAGGTGTTGATCGATCTCAACGCAGTGCCACCGGCAGGCATTGAGGGCATTATGTCAACCGACAAAGGCAAGCAGGCTGGCGATGCGGTCCTCTACGGGGCTCTCAGTATTGGCAAACTCAAGATGAAGATTCATCGTCGGGCGATCGAACAGCTTTTTGAATCCAACACCGCCGTTCTTGACGCCGAGGAGTTGCTTGCCATTGGCCGAGAGCTTTGAAGTCGGGCTACGGCACAAAGATCGCCAGCTCTTATTTTCGCTTCGTGCCCAAGAGAAGCACGATTGTCATGAGGATTGAGACGCCTAACAGAAGCGTAATTATGCTGCGACGGGATCGCCGCGCGGTCTTTTCTTCCGGTGTGAGACAGTGAAGTTCAATGGCCTTATCGCCATGCCCAACAGTCCTGATGGGCTCTTTAAAATCAAGCTCACCCTCTCCAGTCGCTGCTGGCTCACGAGGGGTAAGAGATGTCTGCAAAGAAACCTCTGCGTCTGTCGTCACTCCAGACCAAAGATCACTGACAGGTGCGACGGGTGCCGCCGTCGCAACAGCGACTGGCGGGGCTAGATCTGGAACGGGAGCAAGCGGGGCAACAGTCGGTAGTGGTATCAGAAATCGTTTTTCGCAAAGCGGGCACGCTGCGGGTTTTCCAAAGAGATCGCTAGCCACGCCCAAGGCTGCATGGCAGAAAGGACAGGCCACTGCCATCAGCTCCCCGGCGGGGATATTGATCTCGACTCGGAAGGGGGAAAATTGAAGGGTCATCGTGGTTGATTGTGCAATGCACGAGCGTCCCGTTGGAAGCGTCGCTTGAGGATCGCGTTGATAAGGCTAGGAAAGAGCCGCGATCCAAGCACAAACGCCTTGGCACCAAAACCCGGCACAATCTCGCGGCGACGATGTTCGATGGCTGTCACGATGCTGGCGGCTGTTTTTTTGGCTGACCATTGATACCCTCGCGACCAACGCGGGCGAGTGCCTGTGAGCAGGTGGTCCCAAAACTCTGTTTCGGTTGGCCCAAGGCTCGCCAGCAAAATCTGGATTCCAGCCGGAGCTATTTCCAGTCGCAGAGTATTGACCAGGGATCGCAGGGCGCTTTTTGCGGCACAGTATTCTGCGTGCAGCGGGAGAGCGTGGTAACCGAGAATGGAGCCGATAAGGACTGCGACAGAATCGCGACCGCAGGCAAGTGCGGGCAGGCTTTGTCGTACAAGCTCGGCCGGCGCGAAAAAATCGACGTCCATAATGTCTTGGAGCGTCTGAGGAGACGCGTGCGAAAAGGCTCCGATCGCGCCGCTGCCGGCTGCCGCAACCAGAATGTCGATGCCCCCCATCTGCTCGATCGCCGTGTGGATGAGTTGCTGGCGGAAAAGATTGGACGTGATGTCGCCTGCGGTGTAGAGAATCGGCTGGCTCATACCAATTTCAATCTGTTCGGCAGCCAAGCCCACCAGGAGTGGTTCGCGGCGGGCAGTGGCCAGCACAATCGCACCACGGCGCGAGAGCTCGATAGCGACAGCCCGGCCCACGCCCGAGGAAGCTCCCGTCACCACACATCGCTTACCCGAGAGCGTGCGTCGCCAGCGAGGTTTGGGTTGTTCCCTTCCCGAGGCAACACTGCCGCTGGGCCAATCCCCTGACCCATGATTGTGTAGCGGTAGAAGGGGGTTCGTGCTCATGGCTCGGATGGCTCGAAATCAGAACTTTCTGGTGTGGATGTAAACCCAGTGGCAGGCGACGAGTGATGTGCGAGTTGTTCTGTGGCCGAGTTGTGCGGGCGCACGACGGCTTCTTCACGAGCGATGCGTCCCAGCAAGGCCGATGGAATTCGGCAGTGGACTGTCATACGGTGATTGCTAAAGTGTCGGGAGAGCACTTCTCCATGGGCACCCAGCCACGCCAGCAAGCGCCCGTTGCCCGGGTCGGTTTCAATGTCGACATCGCGAAAACCACTGCCGAGGGCCTCGCCCGTAGCCCGCAGGAGTGTGCCGAGACCAAAGCCTGAGTGGGCCGAAACACAGATTGCCTGTGGATAACGAGCGATGAGATTATTACGGACAACGCTATCAGAAATGGCGTCAATCTTATTCAAAACCAGCAGCGTTTCTTTCTCGTCAGCTTTTATTTCGGCCAGCACGCCTCGCACCGCTGCGATGTGCGCATCCACCAATGGGCTCGATGCGTCGGCAACGTGCAAGAGCAGGTCGGCTTGGCGAGTCTCTTCCAGTGTGGCTTTGAAACTGGCAATCAGCCGATGCGGTAGGTCGCGGATAAATCCAACGGTGTCGCTCAAGAGCACAGGTCCAAAACCAGGCAGTCGCCAGCGACGCGTACGGGTATCGAGTGTGGCAAAGAGTTTATCTTCGACAAATACATCAGCGCCAGTGAGTTTGTTTAAAAGAGTGCTCTTGCCAGCATTGGTATAACCGACCAGAGAGACGGTCATTGATTCGTGGCGTGCGGCCACCTGCCGCTCCTTACGGCCGTGAACGCCAAGCAATTCTTGCTTGAGATCATAAATTCTTTTCTCCACGAGGCGACGGTCCACTTCGAGTTGTTTCTCACCCGGGCCGCGCATGCCAATCCCCATTTTTAAGCGCGAGAGATGGGTCCACATCCGCTTCAGCCGGGGCAGGGCATACTCCAGTTGCGCCAGTTCAACAGCCAGTCGCGATTCGTAGGTGCGGGCCCGGGCGGCAAAAATATCGA
>QWQJ01000145.1 GCA_003670865.1 Planctomycetota bacterium
ACTTCAAGCATCAGCAGTCTCAGGCTTGTGGCGTAGATTCTGCCGCCGGCCGCCTCCCACTGATCACCTGGATCCCAGGTGCCGCGATGGGGTCCATCGATCACTTGGGTTGTGAGCACGAGGTCGCTCATGGCACTATTCCATTTTCGCCAAGGCTCGCCTTGCACATGGAATAAGGCCTGCGTGCCGTAGTAGCAGGAATAACTCGTGTCTTGGCCCTTGGCCGGTAGGTGCTCCAGTAAGAAGTCAATATTTTTTCTGACCTCAGGTGCGTCGATTTTGCTGCCCAGATATTCCATGCACAACAGTCCTTCGGCTGTCATCGCGGGATTACCCGCACCGCCGGGGACGTAGGCAAACTCCCGCCCATCCGGTCCGCAGCGGCATTTTTCCAGCCAATTTCGAGCTTTTTCAAGCGTCTCGCCCGGAACCGTGAGGCCGGCCATCTGTCCGCTCTTGAGTGCCATTAACTGCCAGCCCATCACTGACGTGTCGCCGGGTTCGCCCGGTCTATACCGCCAGCCTCCGTCGGCGTGCTGAGACTTGACGATGAAATCGATTGCCCGCTGCGCAGGCCCCATCAACGCCTCGTCCTTGGTCATGCCGAAGGCCTCGCACAAGCTAATCGTAGCAATGCCATGACTGTAGAGATACGCATTGCTGGGCTGCCCAACAAAGAGATCACCGTCCGGCTTTTGCTGCTTCACGATCCACTCCAGACCCTTGCCGACCATCGCCCGATAGCGGCCCGATGTATGGGTGTGGCCGTCGCCCAGAAACGGCAAGAGCGCAAGGCCCGTGGCCGCGGTGTCGCTCTGCTCGTTACCCTGCCCGGAATAGGCTTCCCCGGCGGGGCCAGCCTTAAACTGTTTGAGACTCCAGTGGCCATCTTCGAGCTGCACAAGGGCCAGCCAGTGCAGGCCCCGCTGGATCGCTTCGAGCGTGCCGGCCTGTCCCCCAAAGGCATCGATCAAATCCTGTTTTTTAGCGTCGTCGCCCTGACGTTCACGGAGCATCTGCTGCAGCCCGATCGTGTCTTGGGCATACAGCAAAGAAGTCGCCCTGCTTCGCTGGCGGACGGGAGCCACAACAGTCGGAGTGGAAAAAGTGGCGGCTGTCAATTCGGCCCTACCGCCGATGTCACCAGCCTTGAGGCTAGCCGGCCGCAGCTCAGAGCGACCGATCGCTTCGGCGAGTGATTTGTTGGCGATTGCCCCCGATGCAGCAGCACTCGTCCGCACGACCTCGACCCCCTCCGGGCGGAGATTGTTGTCATCCTCGCTTGGCAGTCGAGGACTCTTGTCGGGGCTCAAGCGGGATATTTCCATCGGCACGATGGCTCCAGTTTCGGCAAATTCCACAGGGGCAGTCGCTGCGGTGCGACTTAAAGCCGCGCTTGCCGCCGCAGGGCGAGCAGCCGCAGCCGCCGGAAGGGCTTTGGCCTCGACATCGGCCACCAGGGTCGAGGAACGACGATCTCCCGAGGCTGAGGCGACTGTGGACCGCGTGAAATCAATCGTTGCCCCGCCGGCCTTGCGAGCGAGTTCCACTTCTACGCTGGGCGCACTTGGCGCGTCTCCCTTGACGGCTGTGAAAGCCGCTTTACTCAGAGCGTCTGTGGCAATCGTTTCTGATGGCGCGGTCGTGTCGATATTTCCAGCGCGATTCTGACGTGCGAGAGAAGATGCGTCGACAGCGTTTGCGACCGTGTTGGGCGAGGAAATAGCAGCTTGCTGTCTGTTTCCTTCAAGGTCGGCTCGAGGAATGGCCGGCGTGACAGCCTCCCGTCGCACTTCCGGTGCGATCACCTCAAGCCGCTTGGGTGCGACTTTTTGGGTCGTCACCTCCGCGATTGTGAGGGCGATCTCAACCGGCGCAAAAGACACCTGCTGTGCGGGAGCAATTGCGACCTCGATCTCTGCCTGGACCTGTTCCAGCGATTCCTGGCGGCGAATGACCTGCGGAGTCTCTTGCTCTAGAACGATGACCGGGCCGATTGCAACAACGGACCCATTCAACTGCTCGCGGTTCAAGAGTTTAGAAATTGTCACTGTCGGTACTGGTGTCGGCAGCGGTAGGGTGGGATTTTCAACCGCTTGCCTGGGCTCCGAGGTAACCTCGGCACTTGCTAGCGACTGCAAATCAGCAATCTTTTCAAAAGCCGCTGGATCAGCCACCTGGGCCGGACTCGATTCAAGTTGCACATTGGTTGCTACGATCTTTTCGATCTGCTGCTTGATCCGCTGTGCAATCGTAACGCCCTCAATGGGCACAAAGAACGCACCCGTCAGCAACAGCATGTGGAGGCACAGTGCGACCAAAAAGAAGGCCGGCAGAGGCGCTCGCCGGAGCGATCTTTCCCGCAGATAATAGAGCACTGCTGCCATCAGCCCCAGCACAATCACGGCCAGGAAAAGCCACCACCAGTGGCCCGCCAGCGGTGCCGCATGGGCGGTGCTCCATGTTGTTTCGGCGAAGGTCTCCGTAGCTTGGCTGGCGTAAAGGGAGTAGAGATCTGGCGAGTGCTTGGAATCGCCAGCCCGGTCGCTGCTAAAGACAATGCGGAAGCCTTCGGGCGAAAGAGCCGGATCGTGCTCGTTGGCCGAGGTGTTGATGCCGCTGCCGATATTTTCAACCGGGGCAATGCCTGCCTGTCTGAGGCGGACGCGGTAGATGTCATAATTGCGAGCGGCACCGTGAGGATTTGTGCGGTCGGATGTGAAATAGAGAAACGCCCCATCAGGAGAGACAAAGGGCTCGCCTTCGTTGGCGGTAAGTGTGTTGACGGCTTGAAAATTGACGGCGGCGGTCCACTCGGCTCTCGCGCCATCAAGCTCTGAGACATAAAGGTCAAATTGCTGGAGGGCAACTTCAGCCCGCAAAGTCGCCCGCCATGGCACGACAGTGGCCCCCTGATCTGCTGCAATGGCGAGACGATTTTCCATTGTGGTCGTGCGGTTACTAGCAAAAAAGAGTCGTTTACCATCGGGGGATATTGCCGGGTCGTATTCGTGAGCCGGCGAATTGAATAGCGGTCCCATATTTTCAGGCTCGCTCCAGCCGGCCGGCGTGCGGCGCGACACAAAGAGGTCGTAGCCGCCATAGCCGCCGGGCCGGTCGGAATAGAGATAGAGCGTGCTGCCGTCGGTCGAGATGACCGGCCCATAATCGCCCGCTGGCAAATTAAGATTTTCAACAGGCTCGCCTGCTAGCCACTGCTTTCCGTCAAACTGCGAGCGGTAGATGTCGGCTTCCCCGCCCGGTTGCCGAAGCGTGTAGTAAAGTGCCAGACCTCCTTCGGCGAACTGCGGCCGAACAAGACTCTCTGGAATCGCAGCGTCGATGACGCTCGGTGTGAGCGGCTCGGCTTGCCGCCAGGTAATTTTTCGCTGCGGCGGGGCGCTCTGTTGGGTCCATTGCTGCGTCCCGTCGACAAGCACCACTTGATGCACTCGCCGAGGTATGGCCCACAGCGAACACCCGATCACCAACAGCATCAAGAGCGTTGCCGGAATGTACCATCCGGGAAAACGCCACGCTCCTAAGGATTGCCTGCTGATCATTGGTATCTTTCGGATGGGAGACAATTATCGCCAAGATTCTGCCGCTTATGTCGGTTGCTCTAACACCGTACACGCGTACTGGATTTCTTCTTTCTTGCACATACCGATCACCGTCAGCGGGAAGCGAAACGGCACATCCTGATCAGCGCGAATCTGCACCCGCTGGTTGCCAGGATTTCGCACCACTGCTTCATGCAGGATCGCCCCGAGTTGTTCTTCTGTGTAGTCCTTGCCGCCGACATTGAACGCTCCGCCCTTGGTGATGTTGATGACAAGTTCCTGAACACCGCTGACGAGGGGCTGAGCTTGGAGAATTTCCGCCAAGTTGATCGAAACGAGCTTTTCTTCGTCGTCGAAACGGGTGGCGACGAGAAAGAAAATCAAGAGCAGAAATACGACATCAATCATCGGCGTCAGGTTCAACTCGTCATCGCGTTCGGCGGCGGGCATTTTCATAGATCGGTTCCGTCAAGAGCTCTAAAATGGGTGGGGTACGGTCGGGGTTCACTGCTTAGGATCGCTGCGATCCCGAGGGCTGTTCCATGCGGGCAAAACTGGGCAGCAGCTGCAGGAGCAGGCCGTCCATTTTCACCATGTAACGATCCAATTTTGCGTTGAAATACGCCAGCAAGAGAATGCACGGCACGGCGATCGTGAGACCCAGCGCAGTTGTCAACAAGGCCAGATAAATTCCTTTGGCCAGGAGTTCGGCCTTCCCCAGCCCAGCCTGGCTAGCCATCTGGAAAGCAAAAATCATTCCCACAACCGTGCCGAACAGGCCCACTAGTGGGCCAACGTTGGCCATCACCGACAGCCCCCGTTGCTTGCCGCGGAGGATCAAAAACTCGCGAGCCATCGCATCCTCGATCCCCTTTTCGACTTCCGCCAGAGGGCGGCCGGCCCGCAGGAGTGCGTCGCGCAAAACACGGGCCAGCGGAGCGTCGGAACTACCGGCCAAGACACGGAGATTTTCGAGCGTGTCTGTTTCGGTTCGCACGAGGTGCTCAAGTTGCTGCATGAGGGCTTCGGGCATCACTTTTTCACGGCGTAGATGAAATAGTCGCTCCAGTCCAACGGTGGTTGCAATCATCGAAAAGATGAAGAGCACAACGTAAAAACACATCCCAATCCAATCATTGGCATTTCGCGGGATGCGAAAAATTTCTTGGCCGAGCGTGCGGAGCGTTTCACTGGACGCATCGGAGGGTGCCGACGCGATACCGGCGGCTGCTGCAATGGGAGCAGGGGGCTGCGCGGACGCTGGTTGAATCGATACACCCGGCAGAGCGCCCAGGAGTGCGACGGCCAGAAAGATACTTCGGTACATCGCTCGTACAACAGGGGCATGAGAAAACGATATCATCAAATTCTCCTCAAATCTAAGGGGCTGCTATGAGGCCAATGGTCTAGAGTCACTTTTTTAACTCCGCAATCAATCGTTTTGCATCGGCGACGCGCTCGTGCTGCGGATATTTTTCCAAGAGGGTCTCCAATGTGGCAATCGCCTTGGGCTTGTTGCCTGATTCCATGAAGCAGCGGCCGGTTTCGAAGGCCGCCATTCCCTGCCAATGTTCGTACGGATAGCCGACCGACACCGCGAGAAAGTCCTCGATAGCGTCGTCATATTTTTTTCGTGCAAAGTCGATTTCTCCCAGCATAAACCGCGCCTTTGCTGCTATCTCCGCTTCTGTTTCCTGGGTCACCTGTTGGTAGAGTTTCTCGGCCGGATCGAGCTGATTTTGAGTCTGCATCGCAAATGCCAGACCGTAGCGGGCATCCGCCACCTGTTCAAATGTAGGGAACTGTCGCAGAAGCGCATCGAAGTGGGCTTGGCTGGCGGGCCAGTTTTTAAGATTCGCAGCACAAGTGCCTGCGCGGTACAGCGCACGGGCATGGTATTTTTCCACTTTGTCAGAAGCGACTTTTTCAAACAGTGGCAAGGCGTCGAGAAACTTTTGTTGCTCAAATAGACTTTCGGCGGCCAGTTGCCGTGCCGCCCCGGCCAGCGGACCGAGCGGAAAATCCTGCAACTCCGCGAGCAGCACCGTGGATGCATCCGCATATTTTTGTTGGCGGAATCGCATGTCGCCCAGCTTGTACTGCAGCTTTTCGCGGAGTTGTGGGTCCTTTGCGACGGAGAGTCCCGCAGCAAAGGCCTTGGAGGCTTCTTCAAACGCTGGCCCCTTGGCAGCAGCCTCGGCTTTTTCGCCGGTGGCCTCGTGAAACCGGCCAACATGAAACCAGGCTTCACCCGCTAGCGGGCTGTCTGGATGTGCTGCAACGAGGGTCGCAAATGCCTCGCGAGCCTCTTGTGCCTTACCCTCGGCCAGAAACTCATGGCCGATCTCGTAGCGAATGCGGTCTGCATTGGGGTAGTTCTTATCGATGGCGAGAATCGCCGCCAACGTAGCTTGAGCGGCGGCACTATTTTTCTGAGCGATCTGACAGATGGCCAGCGCATAGCGGGCGTCGAGGGACTGAGCAGGGAGAGGGTTCGTGGCAATAAAGGCCCCGAAGTCCTGCACGGCTCCGTCGAACTGCTGCAATTGCTGTCGTACCGCCCCTCGCAGAAAAAGGCCACTGGCTTTTATTGTGGCATCGCCCTTTCCGGCGAGCAGTTGGTCGAGCACCCCAAGCGACTTTTGTGCATCCCCTTTGGCGAGGATCGCCGAAGCCAGCCCATACTGCGACGCTGGCACAAGATCGGACTGTGGAAAGAGTTGAATCACTTGTTCAAATCGCTGGATGGCAGGATCGAGTTCATTTTTTCCCCGAGCAATTTCAGCTAATTGAAAGGTCGCTTGAGGTCGCAGCGGACTGCCGGGGAATTTTGCCAAGAGTAATTCCAGTCGCTTTGCCGCCCCATCGGGATTCTTTAAAGCCAAGAGTGCCCCGGCTGCCTCAGAGAGCATTTCGTCGCCCCGCTTGGAGTCGGGCAGGATCGCTAGAGCCAGGTCGAAGGCTACAAGAGCCTCGGGGTTACGCTCGAGCTTTGCATGACTGCGGCCGATCAGATGCTGGGCTTCTGCCTTGTGCTCTGGGTCGGTGAGCGACGCGACTCGCCCCGACAGGTAGGCGATGGCGTCCTCTGGCTTACCGTCTTCTAATAAGCACCATCCGATGCGCAGCACGGCCCGTGGTAGCCGATTGTGATCGGGGTATTTTTCCACCAACTGCCGATAGAGAGCCTCGGCTTTTTTTCGCTCGGCGGCATCTTTTTGACCGAGACCCAGCAGGCTGGACTCGGCGGCAATAAAGAGCACCGTGGGCCGCAACGGACTGGCATCGTTGGCCTGATTGGCTAGAAATGTCTCGGACTGCTGCTTGGCGACAACAAAGTTTTCCTCCCCCAACGCGATCAAAGCCGACATGTATCCAGCGTGAGGAGCCAAAGCGTGCTGAGGAAATTTTGTCAGGAAGTCGCTGTAGCTGGCGGCGCTTTCTTTGCGGCGGGCGGGAATGTCGTAGGCGGCATCGGCCCGGGCCATCGCCAAATAGGGCACAAACTCTCCGCTGGTGAATTGCTTTATGGCCGGGTCGATCATCGCGATCGCTTCCTCGGGTTTGGATTGCTTGAGAAGCACGCGGCCGCTCCAGTAAGAGGCCTCTGCCTGCTCTGCGGGCTTCGCAGTAGCATCGCCAATCACGGGCTTAAAGGCAGCGAGAGCTTCGGCCAGTTTATCTAGGTCAAAGAAGCACTTGCCTGCGGCGATCTCTGCGGCCGCTTTGAGGCCACTCTTCGGAAAGGCTATCGGCAACGTAGCAAGCACCTGCGCTGCCTCGACTTTTTTACCCTGCTCGATGCGACATTGGCCCTGACGCAACAGGGCAAAATCGGCAAGATCGTAATCCTTCTGCAGAGCGACTTCTGCAAAGCGCGACTCTGCCTCCTGAAATCGCTTCAATTCGTAGAGGCAGACGCCGTGCCGCAGCCGAATCTCCGTAGCGAGATCATGTTTTTCAAGCTTTTGTTTTTTAAGAAACGCATCGTATGTTTCTGCCGCTGCGGCAAACTGTAATTGCTCCTGCTGGGCGACGCCAAGGTAGTAAGCGGCATCTGCGGCTTGGCTGCTGTCGGGAAATTGGCTGAGAGTCTGTTTGTAGGTCTCGACCGCCCCTGCCTTGTCACCGGCCGCGTAGAGCGATTCACCGCGCAAGGCAAGCGACTTCGCCGCATGTCTGCTGGCGGGAAATTTCTGGACCACCAAAGCGAATTCGGTGGCCGCACTTTTCCAATCCTCAGCCTTGCCACTGGCGGTAGCCATTTGATAGCGGGCCATGCCAAGGTTGAACAAGGCCCCGTCGCTGTTTTCAAACTGCGGATATTTCTGAGCGATCACCCCAAAGGAAGCGATTGCCTCGGGGAACTTTTGAGTGTGCAACTGACAGATACCAAGATAGTAGTAGGCCTTGTCAAGCCGTTCGTCCTGTGGGTGGTCCTTAAAAAATTGTCCCCACTTCTGTGCTGCTTTTTCGTAGAGCCCGTTGTTTTGCAGGGCAGCAGAGGTGTTGAAATCTCGCGCAGCAGCGGGATCGACCTCTTGAGCGGCAAGACTCCATGCTGTCAGCGCTAGGGCTAGACCGAGAATAACCACACGGTAGCCCGCTTGAAGCCCGCTGCCAACGAGATCCGACGGTTGGCGAATCCGCATAGTAAAGTCTCCGGTTCAAAAACCCAACGCCGACCGTAATCTCCGCGGCAATTCCTTGGAGCAGGGATTAACCCTGCGCCCGACATTGTGCTTGCTTGCAGAAGTGATTGCAAACGAAGGACGGAGTGCCCTTTTGGGCAGAATTATTCAATATCGCGTGAGCCAAACGGACGGCCAGCCCTCGGGGCCTACGCTGCAAGCGAATATCTTTAAATCCGGCCGATGAACAGCGAGTTGCAACTGCTGCTGCTGGAATGGGTGCGGGCCCGCTCCACCGTGACTGAAAAACCAGAGTGACGCATCTGTTCGGCAAACGCTGGATCGTGGCCAGCCGACCAGATCGCCAAGCAGCCAGCGGGCTTGAGTGCGGCTCTGGCCAGTAAGAGCCCGGTCGTCGTATAGAGGTTGTTATTTTTTTGGACGCTCAGGCCGCTGGCCCCGTTGTCGACATCGAGGATGATCGCGTCGAAAGCCGCCCGGCTTGTGCGCAGTAGATCCTGCACATCGCCTTGTACGAGTTTCACGCGGGAATCGGCCAAGGCATCTTTGCCAAGATTGTACTCCGGTACCAGATTCCAAGCGATCACCTCTGGGATCAGTTCGACAACCACAACGCGAGCCTCAGGGCCGAGGTGCTTAAGGGCTTCGCGGAGCGTAAAGCCCAATCCCAGTCCGCCGATCAAAACCCTTCCTTCGGCTGATTGACTGGGAATGTGAGCACAGGCTCGTTCAGCCAAGAGTTCCTCTGAATGGTGTTGCCGGCTCGACATCAATTCGACGCCTGCGACGCGAATCATAAACGCGCCGTCGTGTTCATGCAGCGTCATGAGTTTGCCATCAGGGGTCCAGGCTTGATCCCGCAAGAAAGTAGTTTTCATGGCATCACTGTATCGATCCGGGAGCCGCCTCAAGACAGCGGATTGTTATCGCTGGTTTTTCACTCCCACCCGGCAGTGATTTTTCCGAAAAACCGCTGGCATCAACGCCAGCCAGCAGAATTTCGACGGCCTAGCCAGGGGTTTGAAACTCTTGGGCTAGGGCGTCCCAAAGAGCAATCCGAGCCTCGATGCCCTGTCTGGCCGTCTCGGAGGCAACTGCCCACTTTTTAGGATCGTGGCCGCAAAGGCTCGCCACAATGCGACGGCAAATTGGCGCATGGCGGGCATCGTCGTGGGCAATATGACGATCGAGGTAATAGCGGAAGCGGCCCCAGACGGCTGGCTCACGATCGGCCAGCGAGCCCACCAGATGGCGAAACATATCGGGAATCACATCTTCCCGCCCGTATGTAAAAGCCGCCACGATGTTGAGCGTTGAGCCCGACTGAATCACATCAAACGACTGCCGCACAAATGCTGCCGACGCTACAGGTGCCTGGCTGACAACAAGTGCCTGAGCGATCGGATTGCCTCTGGTCAAAGCGGCTAAAAGTTTTTCGATCGGCTGGGTGTCAGCCTCGGCGAGTTGCATGCTCTGGAGATAGAGTTCAAAGTGCGAGGCGTAGCCGCCATCTGGGAGTGCATCGGATTCCTCGTCGAGAACAATTTCGTTGACCAGTCGGCGGGCCTCGGCGTCGGCGGTGGGCAGCCACGGCACGCTCGTGCAAGTGAGCCGCTGCTGCATCGACTTTAGCAGGCTTTGAAAGTCCCAGACGGCCCAAACATGCCACTCCATAAATCGCCGCAGCCGTTCTGGCCGATCGATTAGAGCATAAAGAGGATGTGCAACGAGGCGATGGCGTGTGTCGCGAAGGTCGATGGCGAAACTGCTGGCGGGCGGAAGAGCGACAGTTGTGGGAGTCATGATGCCTGGCATGGATTGGTGGGATGAAGGCCGGGATGCGTCCGATGTGGCTAGCCCATTTTAGACAGGCTCTGCGGCGGTAGTACCACGCGGGGCAAAAACTCGGCCCGGAGGCAAAAAATCCGCTGAAAACATCTGTTTTATACACTGCTGGTGGCCCCTGCTTGAAAGGGTACGCTGAGGGTCCGCTCCTCGCTCGAAAACGCAACACACTCCTACCGCTTTAGAATCAATCGGCATGCAAGCAGACTCTATTGGCATCGTGCTCGCCGGCGGATCATCACGCCGGATGCAAGGAATGACGAACCCCAGTGCCGCTAACGCCGGCATCGGCCCCGGCGGGAAGGCTTGTCTAGAGTTTCGCGGCCGGACATTCTTAGAGCATGTTTGTGAGGCTGTGGCTGCAAGGGTGCCTGAAGTGATCGTCGTGGCAGCCCCTGGGCAGGCTTTGCCAAAGCTTCCGCTGGGCGTGCGAGTGATTCGCGATACGACGGCCAAGCTTGGGCCGCTGGCGGCTATCCGGGACGGAATGATAAGTGCCCTCGAGACAGCCCGCAGCAGCGGGCGAGCAGAGCCCCGTGTGGCAATGATTGCATCCTGCGATCTGCCGCTTTTGCGGAGTCAGATTGTAGGTCACTTGATCGAAATCGTTTCCGCAGCGATTGGTAGGTTTAGCACGCAGAAGTCATCCGCCTTTAGCACGCAGAAGCCATGCGCTTATGCTTGGGCCTTGCCAGAAGTGCATGCGCACAGGCAGGTGCTCGTCTCCGCGTTGAGCGTGAGCCTGCTACCCCACATCGAGGCCTATCTGGCCAAGGGCCGCCGCGATCTGCAGGGGTTTGCTCAGTGGCTTGAAACCATTGACCCGACGGTGATACGAATTGTTTCGTCAGACGAACTGCGTGGGCTCGATCCTTCCCTCGAGTCTTTTTGTGACATCGATACGCCAGCAGAATTGCAATTGCTTCTTGAAGAGCACACTGACGCTCTAGGGACCGAACTTACCCACGATAGCGAGGCGGCCACGCAGTGGTTCAGCCAGTGGCATATCTACCGCTTGATCGTCGATCACGACCGACTCAGCCATCGGGGCATTCACGAGGCTCTTGGTAACTTTGTCAGAACAAACCGCTGCAGTCCGTTCTCACTGCTTGACATCGGCTGCGGCGACGCCGGGTTTATTGCCCAGACATTTTTTCAGACGCAGATCGCATCGTATGTGGGAGTGGACGCCTCGAGTTCTGCGTTGGTCGAAGCCCGGCGGGAATTAGACTCTGTGCCGTTTCAGGTGGAGTTGGTCAAAGCCGATCTCGTGTGTCACCTTGTCGACAAAGCGGCGGCCGGTCTCCAGCGATTTGATCTGATCCTGGCCGGCTATGTGGTGCACCACTTGCCACTCGCAGAAAAGCAACTTTTTTTCAAACGCTGCCGCTCGCTGCTGGCAACCGACGGCCAGTTGCTTTTTTACGACGTCTGTCGGCGGCAGAGCGAAACCCGCCAGGAGTATCTCAACGACTATGTAACGATGATCCGATCGTGGAAAGAACTCTCCAAAGAAGCCCTCAAGAGCACCTGCCGGCATGTCATTGAATGCGACTTTCCCGAGACCGAGGGAGTGATTATGGAGATGGCTCGCGAGGCCGGATTTGTCTGTGAAGGCAGCCAGATGTTTGCGGACCAAACCGAATTTCATAGGCTTTTTTGTTTCTCACAAAGCAAGTCATGAGACGGCTTGCAAGCCATCGGATCGCTTCGCTAGACCCAGTCATGCCAGTCGCATGGCCAGATAGAGCGGACTGGGCCGATTCATTCAAGCAGCCACCGGCGAATTGTTCGTCTTCGCGATCCGAGGGATGACTTCTATACTCTGACCTTATGGCAACGCGAAATTCCCGATCGAGTGGAGGCTCCCGGCGACGAGGACGGCGTTGGGCGGTCTTTTCGCTGGCAGCATTGGCTATCAGCGGCGGCCTGATCTGGATCGCGCCTACGGTGCTGGTGCTGACGGCACTGCGAGATCGTCCGCTGCAAGCTCTTTTCGCAGGTGTCGATGGGAGCGTCTCGAGCCGTGCAGCCCGATGGGACTGGTTGGGAAGCAGCGAGTACCGCGATGTCATGCTCTGTGATTCGGCTGGGCGATCAATCGTGGCGGTGCGACGGGTCATCATCGATCGCGGGCTTGTGGCACTTGCGTTTGACCCGACGCGATTGGGTACGGTGCGGTTGATCGGTGCCAAGGCACTGGTGGAAGTGCGGCGAGGCGGTAGCGGGCTAGAAGATATTCTGGCACCGTGGCTGGCAGCGCGGAGCCAGGCTCCCACGAGGCCAGGTGTTTCGTTTGAACTGGAACTGGTTGACGCCTCGATCGAACTGATCGACACGGAGCGTCGCGATGTCTGGAAAATCAGCGAATTGATTGCGGCTGGCACCGTGCGGGCCGACGAAACGCTAGCCGGCTGGACGATGTCGGGCAGGGTGTCGCACGCGGGTGCGGCGATCGCAGACTCGGCTGGCTCCTTGGGAACCGTGCCGCCGCCGGCCGGGCCCCGAGCCACTTCGCACGGTTCGCATCTGCCCGCCGAGGAAGTGGCTGAGAAGTTAGAATCGAGTCAACTCGACCGCACAACGATTGCCGCCGGGGCGACTTTGATGCTGGCCCGCGACGGCGGATGGTCGGTGTCGTCTCCCGCGGCACTAGCAGCCGATGGGCCGCGGTCACTGGCGATTGCTACCAATCGCGTGCCGCTAGGAGTGTCGAGCGTGTTGGCAACGCGTTTTGATCTGACGCACGTGCTCGACGGTTTGGCTGATGTGCGGCTTGATATTGTGCTCCCGGTGGCTGGTGGCCAACAGCCAGTAGGTTTGGGTGGCGGCAGCGAAAGTGTGGCGATCACGGGCATGATCGCTGGCTCGCAACTGGCAATCTGCCACGCCGATACGCTCGCTGAGATCATCACGCTCAATCGCTGCGAGATACCGCTGGATGTCTCTCTGAATAGACAGATGCTTACGATTCGTAACTTGAAGGCGACATCGCCTCTCTTCAAGGCCGAAGCCTCGGGCCGGATGCGGGTTCCTCAAGGGGGATCGTGGGAATTGGCAGAGGCACTGATCCATGAAGATTTTGCGCTGGCCGCCGACATCGATCTAGCCGCTGCCTCGCGCGCGATTCCGGGCGGGCTCACTGTACGGCCTGACGTGCGAGTGACTGACGGTCAACTGCAACTCTCAGCCACCGCCCACGCCGATGGCACCGATCGATTGCTGGAGGTGAGACTGACCTCCAGCGACTTAGCCGCGGTGCAAAGCGTGGCATTGCCAGTGGCTGTTTCGCCCAGTGGCCAACCTCAGCCAAATGCCCAGCCCAACGAGCGTCTCCTTCGCTGGAACCAGCCGTTCACCGCTTGGCTACGCGGACGGCGGGGCCCTGCCCGAACCGATTCAATTCGTATTGAAGAGGCCCGCATCGCCTCGCCCGCCGTGGAGGTGTCGGCCGCTGGCACCGCCGAATCATCGAGCATTCAGTGGATGCTTGACATCGACAAACTGATGAAAGAAGCGGCCGAGGTGCTCGACCTTCAGTCGCTCCAAATGGCCGGCACCGCGCGAGGCAAAATTGATATGAGTCGTGTGGCTGCCACCGGGGTGTCGACGGCTAAAATTTCTGCCAGCCTCAACAACTTTGAGTTGATCGCTCCGGGTCGGCCGGCGTGGCGGGATCAGGAGATCACGCTGGAAGCAGAGGGATCAGGCAGCATGGCGGGAGGCGCGGTGCTCCTTGATCAAGCCCATGCCAGAGTGATGTCGGCAGACGACACTCTGGAATGGACGCTCACCGGCGGCACTCTCATCGATCTAAGCGCTGGCCTTGGCCGAGTGTCTAGCGGACTGAGTCACCAGACAATCTCTGCTCCGCCATGGGTACGGGCAGCGCAAAACTCCGTGGGCATCTCCGCTGACTGTTCGCTGTCGGGAGAACTTGCCAATTGGCAGGCGCGGTTTGAAGGCCTCATGCCAGGGATCGATTGTGGAGATCTGGAACTGGCCGGAAAGATGCAACTCTCGGCCGCTCTGGCCGCCCGCGGCGATAGCTGGCAGATCACCCGAGCCGGCGGGGAAATTGAAAAGCTGGTGGCAAAGTTTTCCGGTCGGGAAGTGGCTGAGCCGCGCGTAGTGGCCAGTGCCGCAGGCCTCTATAATCCCGCGAGCGGTCAACTGGAAATCTCATCGGGAGAGATTCTCACCGCAACGATGTCGCTGCGCACCGGAGGCGTTGTGCTCTTAGCCATCAGTCCAGGCATGGTTGAATCGGCGGGTAGATCCCTGATGGACCGCTTGCGTGGCAAGGTGCAGTGGCAGGCCGATGTAGGTCGCGTGGAAAAATGGTTGGTTTCACCCTTGGCAGCGGCGAGTTGGCCAACCGCTGGCCGAGCGTGGGGCACGGTTGAATTGTTGGATACCCAAGCAGGCCTCAACCTACGAGTAGAAGCCACTGGCAATCAGTTATCGCTCTTGAGCGCGGTCGATGCGGGTGCCTCGGGGATTGCCAGACCAGCAACGCCCAAACAGATCTGGGCTGAACCCCGTGCCGCTGTTGTGCTGGAAGTGACTCAGAACGGCACTTCGTCTCAGTCCAAGGAGCGATTGACAATCAATAAGCTCTCACTTGAATCTTCTACGTTAGCAGTGGCGGCGACAGGTAGCGTGGGAGAATGGTCGGCACGACCACTTGTCGATTTGAATGGCACGGTGGCGTACGACTGGGATTTGCTCTCGCGTTTACTCACCCCTTGGACCGGTGGAAGGATACGATTGATTGGCGGCAGCACGCGGCCGTTTGCCCTTCGAGGCCCACTGACAAGCAGCGTTCAAACCGCCATCGATGACCGGCGTTCGCCTGAAGGATCGTCTCCTCCTCCCAGAGTGATAGCGGGCGACAATTCGGCTGGCATCCCAATTCCAGATCATTGGCTTAAGACCACGCAAGGCCCCGACGAGTCTGAAACTAAGGCACGCGCGCGGGTGGCCTTGCCCGTGGCTACAGCGACACGGACAGGCGGCAATGCGGCCGACTTTTTACGTGCCATCTCAATTGATACATCAACGGTGTGGACGGCGGCAGAAATAGAGGGAGTGAGCATCGATGCCGGAGAGATGGCCGTCCGACTTTTTGAAGGGCAATTAGCGCTGGGCCCATTTGACATTGGCGCCGCTGGCGGTCGGCTCCGCGGTGCGCCCTGGGTGCGGCTCATGCCATGGCCGGGAGAACTGATTGTGCCGCCGGGCCGCGTGGTCGACCGCGTGGCTCTTTCAAACGGACTGTGCGATCGATTTGTAGCTTGGATTGCGCCGCTGGTCGGTCATTCAAGCCACAGCGAGGGATTGCTGAGCGTCGATCTGGCCGGGGCCCGATTGCCGCTAGGAGATTTTTTTGGCGGCGAACTCTCCGGTCAGATGTTATTTGAAAATTTTGAAGTGACGCCGGGCCCGCAGGCGCAGCCGCTGGTGAATCTGATCGTCAAACTCCAGTCGTTGATCGATCCGCGATTTGCATTTGGCGACAAGACGGTCTTGATGCGGATAAGGCCCGATCCGGTTCGCGTCAAGCTGGTGGATCGGCGACTCTGGCACGATGGCCTAGTCATGGAGATGGGGCAACTGACTGTCCGTACCGACGGCAGCGTTGGTGCTGATGGCTCGCTCTCGATGATGACCGAAGTGTCATTCCGCGGTGACATCGCCGGGGGTACGCCGATTGTCGGTCAATTACTGCGCACGCCGCTGGCAATACCGCTTCGTGGCACGCTCAACCGCCCGCAGTGGGACGCTGGCGCACTCGATAAGATTCTCTCTAGGATCGTGGAAAATACCGCCCAAGCGGTCCTCACCGACGGGATTGGCCGCGGCCTAAACGGTTTGGAAACGCTCTTTGGCAATCCGCAGCCACCAGCCCCCCAATCCCCTCAGGAGAGAGCAGCGCCCTAGGCGTTACGAATCCGGGTATCGAGGCCGCCGATCAAGCGGGTGAGCTTTTTGCGATAGGAAAAGTGTTCCACCTCCAAACGGTGCCGAGGTGAATCGAGATAGGCAATGGCGGGCATTGCCGCGTCTCGCTGCCGCTGGCGGTAGAGCCACGCTGACGCTAGGGGAGCGCGTTTTGCGGCGACTGCCATGCGGGCCACGATTTGGCTTTGCAAGTCGGTCAGCCCCCATTGACCGCTATCTGGCTGAATCAAACCAACTACGGCAATGTCATCCTGCGTCGGATGCAGCAGATTCAAAAAGAGTCGCGGGCAAGTCTTCTCCGCGGTCGCACAAAGATGGTGGGGGGCAATCAAAGGCAGCGATACTTGGTAGCCAGTGGCGTAGATCACCAGATCAAATCGCTCCCTTCTGCCATCGCAAAAAAGCACATCGCTGCTGTCAAAAAGGGCCACATCGCCAGCGGTTGTGATGCTGCCAGCCCGAAAGTGATTGTAGAGTTGGCCATTCACAACGGGGTGGGTTTCCCAGAGCTTGTGGTCGGGCTTCTGTAAGCCGTGGCGGTGCGGCAGGCCGATCGTGCGGTCGATGGCGCGGAGGCTCACGAGCCTGCGCAGCCAGAGTGGAAAGCCCAGCGTGAGCATGCGTTCTGCACGTAAATCAGAGGGCCTTCCGGATAAAAATCGGGGCACAATAAAATAGCCGCGTCGCGTGGAAAGCACCGTCTGAGAAGCATGCCCCGCGAGGTCCACCGCAATGTCGCAAGCAGAGTTGCCGCCGCCGATGACCAGCACGCGTTTGCCGGCAACATCGAGGGGCTGCGTCGGCGATTTATAGTTGCAGGCGTGCAGCAGTGAACCGGAAAAAGTACCCGGGATCGTTGGGAAAAGTGGTTGGTGGTTGTGGCCTGTGGCGATGACAACCCCGGCGTAGTGCTTGGGGGCATGACCGAGGACAGAAACGACCCAGCCCTGGCCAGCCTGCGGTTGAATGGCGGATCTCGTGTCTGGAGCCGCCGCATCTGCCGGCTCCATGCGCTCGATCCGTTGGACGGCCATCCGCGGGCGGATCTGCGAGAGCAGATTGAAGTGGCGAGCGTAGCTACGCAGATAGTCGAGGCACTGCTGGTGGTGCGGGTAGGCCGGCCACTCTCGCGGCATCGGAAAATCGGTGTAGGCGGTCATTGATTTGGAGCTGATCAATCGCGTCGACGCAAAGACGCTTGAGGCAGGAGAACCAAAATACCAGTTGCCCCCCAGATCATCTTCACGCTCAAGGCACTCTGCCTCGATTCCTGCCGCGAGTAGATTTTTGAGCGCCGTTAAGCCAGAGGGTCCGGCCCCAATTACGCACCACGGTCGAGAGGCTGAGTCGTTGGGCATGGAATGTAGAGTTTCAATCGTTGTCGCGAGCATGACAGCGGTCGTCTATCGCAGTTTTTGTGCCAGCCCGATGGCGTCCCAGAGGTCGCCGCAGAACCTGCTCGCTAGAGAAGAGTATACACCGGTGGGTCGTCCGATCGGGGCGTAAGGCCTACGGCAGCGACTTGGGCCGTCGGGTCGTCAAGCCTGTGCACTTTGACCTGATCGATAGACACCGTGTAGAGAAAGTTTCCAATCCGAAGGCTTCGCTCGATGGTTGTATCGTGATTGATGGTGCCCAGATTCTTAAAGCCTAAAGGGCTGAGGACATCGATGCTAAAAAGAACCAGATCGCTGGTCCCGATCGGCGGTTGGTGTCCACAACGGAGTAACAGAGAGTGCCATTCCTACAATCTTACCTTGATGCGGAAGGGATAACCACGGCATGGGCCCTCACTACAAGAGCCGGTCATGATCGTGCGGGACGGCAGCGTGATCTCAGAGTTGTTTGGCTAAGGCTCGGGGGAACGGGTCCTGAACGAGATCATCGATGAGTACCAGCGGAGCCTTGAGGGAGGGCAGGTCAGGCGGCGGAGACTGATGATGGGGCGGTGCCGATCCGGTTCGAGAATGGCATTGCTTGTTTCGAGACCGAAGTCGGGGGCGTCTATCGTCTGCGACGCAGATTACTCGGGGGCCGCCCTTGAAAGATTGACTTGCCGCCAGCCATGTCTCGGTAGTCCAACGTCAGCCGTCGGGATTATCAAGCAGTTCCTGGAGTCGGGCGGCGTGCTCGGGGATGAGGCGTGGCAGCCACGAGGCGTCGACCAGGCCGAGGTCGACGAGATCGCGCAGATGCATTCGATCCTTATCGCGGAACGAGTTGAGCTTCATGCGGACGAGGGGCTCAAGGCTTACGATCTGATAGTCGTCGGCGGCGACCGACTCGCTGACATCGGCAGACGGCAGGGGGTAGCCGGCCCGGACCTTCTCGCCGGCGAAGAGCAGATGGACGGCGTCTCGAGGGCTGCCGCCAATTCCGTCGATAAAGCACGATACTCCCATGAACTCATGGTGATGGAATCCCACGGTCTCAAGGGCCGTTTTCGCAGCCTCGAAGTCACTGCGCCGCAGCAGGATGTCGACATCTTGTGTGGTGCGGACTGCGGCCCGATCGACCCGCGCTACCCAGGCAGCGACGGCATTGCCGCCGGCCACGGCATAGGGAACGCCAGCTTTTTCAAGCGCAGCGGTGGCCCGCAACGCCCGCTCACGAACAGCTTCAACGGCTTCGATCATCCTCCGCCAGGAAAAGTCCTTCAGTTCGACCGGCATGAGACACCTCGGCTGTCGATTGTAGCAAAAAAGTGCCGGGCACCGTGTTCACCAATTTTTTTACGGTGGTAGGGCCATCCATGGCGGGCGGAAATCAGTGTTTTAGGCTCTTGCCGCCCCACGCGATTTTCACGATCAGCACCGGCTGCTTGAGATTCTCGACGACCGCCCAGCCGAAGCCGTATTCCTGCCCGATCCATCCGGGATTCCGGCTCTGTGAGTAACCGATTTTCAAATCGCCCTTATGGACGGCGCGCGGCGCGGTGACATCGCTGTCGCGCCACCAGAACTTTACATCATCGCGGACGATCCATTTGCCGTCTTTATCGACGAGGTGACCGTAGTTTTTGGGGTCGTTGACCACCTGGTAGCGCAGGCTGCCAATAGCTCCCTTCTCGTCCTTGTGCCCTTCCTCCGCCTTGCCGCTGGAGTCCACGCAGGCTGTCGACGATGGGGCTGAAGAACCAGAGTAGGATCAGCGAACAATACCGATCCATATGCAGGTCGCGATTGCCTGCCTTGTCACGCTGCGTCCCCACGAAGTGCAGCCGTTCAATCAACCCCTGCAACGCCTTGAAATACTTCAAGCCGTGGATATCCTCAGGGCGTATTTTGCGGCGAGCTGCTGCCATAGCTCACACTATGGCAACTTCGATTTCAGCGCGCAACTCCGCCCATCTTCCCTGGATTCGCTGTTTTCGCTGGTTTCCCTAGCGCGCAAATTTCGTGCCGAACACTACTGGCTGCGTCCTCTTTTCGGTCAACATATACTCAAGGGCATGGATGCAACCGGCAACTCCCCTATTTCACACCCGAGCCGAACCCGCGAGCCCCGTACGCCCTTCGAGGAGAAATACCTCGCCGAGGCCCGGCGGATTTGTCTCGCGGAAGTGACTGATCCGCGGTACGAGATTTTCCTGTTCGGGTCGCGAGCCCGGGGGCATTGCGAGCATGGCAGCGATGTCGACATTGGGATCTCCGGGCCCGAGCCGTTGCCTGAGGGGACGTCGCATCTGCTCTGGCTGCTGACTGAGTCGGACGTTCCGTGGCGGTGTCAGGTAGTCGATTTTACGTTGGTGGCCGATGAGAAATTCCGGAAGCATGCCTATGAGGATCACGAGATATGGCGAGCGGCGAACTAGGCCAGGATAATATCCGGCGGGCACTGAAGGGTTTTGCTGAGGTGCTCGACCTTGAGATCGACGGTTATTCCGCTGCCATTTCGGGATGCCATTGAAAATGGCCGCATCCAGAAGTTTGAGTATTGCTCCGAGCTGTTCTGGAAATACGTGCGGTCGTGCCTGCAGTCGGAAGGGAAGGAAGTGCCCAACAGCCCGCGGGGCACGCTCAAAGAGTCGCTGGCCCGAGGCTTTCTACACGAGGCCGAATACGCGGCAGGCATGCAGATCTACGTAGACCGTAATGCATGCAGCCACATCTATCGGCAGGAGATTATGCCATTGATCCTCGGTCGGCTGCCCACGCATCTGGCCCTCATGCAGGCTGTGCTTGACCGCGTGCCGGCCGCCGAGACGGACTGATCATCCCGCCAGTGCCCGTCTGCCAATGGGTCATCTCCGTACCGAAGCGACTGCGGTGGTTCCTCGCCGAACGGTCCGAGGCCACCTGCGCCCCCACGACAATCTTCATGAGCGAAGTCGAACGGCTCGTGCGCGAGGCCGCAGGCCCAGCGGCGGCACCAGCCACGGCCGACACCAAGCGGCCCCGCATCGGCGCCATTTCGTTCCTCCATCGTTTTGGCTCGGCGCTCAACAGCCATGTCCATTTCCATGCGTGCGTGACCGACGGGGGTTTTCAGCGGGCCGCGCCCGCTCCGCACGCTGACGCGGCCACACCTGCCGTCGCGTTTCATGCCGCGCGGCCGATGACCCCACGCGACCTCGACACCCTCACCATGGCGTTTGCTCACGCGGATCCGACTTGGGTCTTTCTGGTATCCTCATCGGCGATCGTCCCGTTGGCCGACATGTTGGCGAAGGCCACTGAGGAGTTGGCCGAATTGCTAGGTCCCTCCATCGGCGGCGTATTGAGTGCCACCTTGGGGAACGGGCCGGAATTGATCGTCTGTGGCTTCGCGCTGAGTAAAGGGCTAACCGGCGTCGTCAAATCTGCGATTATCGGCACCGTCTTGATAAAGGTCCTGTTGTTGTCTGGTTTGGCCATGTTCTTCGGCGGATTAAAAAGGACAAACCAGAAGTTCAACAAGACCACAGCCGGAATGTCAGCCGCGTCATAAACGCTGGCGTCCATTGGGCTGGTTGTCCCGGCGATTCTTAAACTGTCGAGCCCCGCCGCGCGGAACGAGCTAAGTCTGGAGATTTCCACGATGCTTTTCGTTCTGTATCTGCTCAGCCTGCTCTTCACGATGAAAACGCACAGGCAGTTGTTTACGGTCGCAGATCCCGATGCCCACCATCACGAGGCCGGTGAAAAACGCAGCATCTGGCCGGGACTGATGCAGTTGACTGGCATCGCTGTCGTGCTGGCGGTGGTCAGTAAAGTGATGACCGATGCACTCGACCCCGCCCTGGCTTCCCTGCACTTTTCGGAGACGTTTGCCGGGATCATCGTGCTGGGTTCGCTTGGCAACGTGGCGCAACTGATCGGTGCGATCCGCTTCGGCCGGGCCGACAAGATGGACCTGGCGATGAGCAGTACGATCGGCGCGGCGACACAGGCCTCCCTGGCGATGGCCCCCCTGCTGGTGTTTGCCGGGCAACTGTTCGACGCACCGATGGACCTGTTGTTCTCCGACTTCGAGGTGCTGGCGATTGCATTGCAGAACGAACTGCTCGCATTGCGTACCCCTGCGAAGTCAAAACTGATTCGCTCGGCTTCGGCCGCGAAAGGATCAATGCGATCAAATCGAAACGACGCGGCCTTCTCTCCGTCTGCACAGAAAGAGCCAAACTCGTCACTGAGTGGAAAGGTGAGATTCATTCGAACATCCCTCGCACATCCTTCTCGCCCGGCAGCAGACCGAGGACGGCCTGGGCACTCGGGTGTCTGAGGATTACGCTCTCGCTCATGGCTCATGCCGGAGGGCTTCTATCGTGCTGGCCAGTCGCTGGAGGGTTTCGACGGTATGGTGCCAGGAGAGACTCGCACGCACGAGGCTCCTTCCTTCTGGCACACTGGGCGGCCGGATCGCAGGCACAAAAAAACCGTTGCTGGCCAGTCGGTCGGCAAGTCGAACTGCCGCTTCGGCTGTGCCTGCCATGATCGGTACGATCTGCGCTTCAGCCTCGCCAAGATCGATGCCAGCCGACAAAAGTCTGTCGCGAAACTCAGCCGCGTTGGCCAAAAGAGTTTTGCGGCGTTGGGGTTCTTCCGCCAGAAGGCCAATCGCGCGGGTGGCTGCGGCGGCAATCGATGGTGGATGGGCGGTCGAAAATATCGACGCGCGGGCCTTGTGCCGCAGCCAGTGGATCACCGCTTGATGGCCAGCCACGAAACCACCGGCTGCCCCCAGAGCTTTGGAAAGCGTGCCAACGCGGAGATGGACGCCGTCGTTGCAGTTAGATTCCTCAACCAGTCCGCTGCCGCGAGGACCAAACACGCCTGTAGCATGTGCCTCATCGACCATGAGAATTGCCTGATACTGATGGGCGATTTCACAGAGAGATGCCAGCGGAGCAAGCGTGCCGTCCATCGAAAAGAGTGTGTCGCTGACGATCAACTTGCGTCGAGCGACGGGGTCGCGGTCGCCTGCGAGCAGGGTCGCGAGTGCCGCCATGTCGCGGTGCGGGTAGATACGGACAGTGGCCTGTGAGAGCCGGCAACCATCAATGATGCTGGCGTGATTTCTGGCGTCGCTGAAAATGATGTCATCGGGTCCAGCCAGGGCGGCAATCGTAGCGATGTTCGCAGCAAATCCGCTGGAAAAGAGTAGGGCGGCCTCGGTCTCGAGGAGTCGAGCGATTGACTGTTCGAGGAGTTCGTGAGACTCTGAGTGACCGCTCACCAGTGGGCTGGCTCCGGCCCCAAAACCCTCGGCACAAGCCCCCTTTGCCGCAGCCTTGGTGAGCCGCACATCGCCGGCATAGCCGAGGTAGTCATTGGAACCAAAGTTGATCAGCGGGCGGCCGTCGAGCGTGACAGCGTCTCCTTGCCGACCGCTGCGAATCCGCTGCGATCGCTCGAGCCCTCTTGCTCTGAGCGCAAGCATATCGGCCTCGATCCAGGCCAGCGGCTGAGGCAGAGGAGCAAAGGCCGTAGGTCGAGCGGGTTTTTCAAGCGTCTCAATCCGGCATGGCATCGGTAGTTTTCCCTGCTTTGTCCCGAGCAAAAGCGTCACTGGCTCTGCGGTCTTTAGTGCGGGAGTATTGGGCCGACTCACCCGATCATCTTAGCCTACGGCATCGACCCTATTGCTTGTTGCGAGACTTTTGATCGTGCGAAACTGGGAGGCTGTCACCCGTTGCACCGAAAGCCGACTGCCGCGACGCAGCAACTCCATGCCGACAAGCGATTTGATGCCACGCAACTCTTCGAGCGCAATTTCGCGAGGAAATATTCTTAAAAGCTGGACATCAACCATCGACCAGATGGGATTGTCGGGCGATGCCTTGGGGTCGTAATAATCACTTTTTGGGTTCCATGCCGTTGAATCCCCATAGGCCTCACGGACAATCTTTACAATGCCGGCAACTGCCGACGGATCGGCATTGGAGTGGTAGAAGAGGGCCTCGTCACCAAGCTGCATCGCGCGCAAAAAGTTTCTCGCTTGATAGTTGCGAACGCCCTCCCAGTGCGTGGTTTTTTTGACAGCCCGCGCCAAATCCTGAATCGAAAAGGCTGTCGGCTCGCTCTTCATCAGCCAGGTATGCATTGGTGCCTTTAATCTGCCCGGGGTAAAAGGTGTTGTTTATAGGGAAGAGCATACGCGTTGCAAGGATTGAGCAAAGAAAAATACTAGGAACGCTCAAAGGGGTGGGATGGGACTACTTTTTCAGCCGTCCGCGCTGCATTTGTTCAAACTCCCGCTTCCCTTCTGGACGGGCACCAACCGGGGAAATCTGTAAGGCCCGATCAAAATCGACCGTAAAGGAGTATTCAATCACGAGCGCTTTTTCGGCCGTGGCGTTGGCAGCGACATCAACATCGAATCGCAACAGACCCTTGCTGCGTTCGCTGCGGAGATAGGCCGGGTCGGTTGAGAGCGGCAGTTTGAGCTCAGCCAGCGTCACGCGCACATCGCTTCCCCTATCGGCATAAGGCAAGCGATCAAAAATACGAACCGCTGCAGCCTGATCCTTGTAATTTTCAATCGCCACTCGGTATTTGAAGCTGAGTTCACGATTGCCCCCCTGCACATTCTCCTTTTTGTCAATGAATTCGCGGCGGGCCCGCAGTTGCGGATCGGCGCCGAAGCCAACGACAAATGTTTCCCCTCGGGCCACAGTCGGAATATCCCCGCGGCCCACAAAGCGTCCATCAAGGGAGACGGTAATCGGGCCGGCAAGCAGATCGTCGGGGCTCGTGTTTTTGAGTTCTGCTTCACGATACACATAGCTTGTCAGCACCGGAGTGGCAACATGATAGAAAGCGCTGGGAAGGGAATGTTTCATGATCCGCACCATCTGCTGATCACTCCGGCTGGCGAGGCTCACGCTGCCAGGGAGTTGGTAGCTGATGCTGGGGCCGCCGCTCTCTCCCGCGTCGCGTCGCATCGTCGCCAAAACATCTTTGGAATTGGTGAGTTCAAGGGTCTGCGAATCGTCGGCCGCGCAAATCACATCCCAGTTGAAGCCCAGGTTATCATCAAAGTTCTGGCTGTTTGAAAATGCATTATTGGCTGATTGTTGGCGGAGCTTGATGTCCCGGAAGGCACCAGCATCCAGTTTGCTGACCGACGCAGCTGCGGGACCCTCCGGGTTTGGAGTGGGTCGTGTCAGCGATACATAAAACGGAGCCAGCCCCGGTCCGGCCGCTGATAATGCCGGGGACGCCGTCGAGAGCGTGAGCGAAACTTCCTCCCAGTTCTCACCTGTCATCTGTTGAATCAGCCCGTTGTATTCAAGGTCCACGGTCTGCCGATCTTGAGCGGCTCGACAGGTGTAGGTGGCTGACCAGCCACAATTGCTGACTAAATAATTGAGCCTGACTGTCGCCGGGCCAGCGGCATTTGTTTCCAGAAAGAGCACGGCCTCTTTGACGGTTCGCTGCGTGCCGCTGGTGAGTTCTGCTTTTTTATGTTGCAAAAGCGTGGCTTGCTCAGTGAGCTGCCGCTGTTCTTTTAAGAACACTATTTGCTCCTCGGCAATTTTCTGCCGCTCGGCAAACGAAAAGAGGGTGACCTTTTCTAGAGCCACGGCATCCAGAACCCCTTTGGCAAGATCATTTTTTGCAGTCGGAGCTACGAAACCCTCGAGCCCGTCAAGATATGCCGCCTTCTTCGCCGCGAGTTCCTGATTCTTTTGATTGAGTTGGAGTTTATCGGCAAGTTCCGCAAGCGCAAGATCGAATGTGCGAATGTCTTCGCGGGGCTCCTCGCCCACCGCCACTTGCCTGAGTCTGACGGCCCGAACCTCTAGCCCAGCCAGAGCCTCAGCAAATAAACTTCCCTCCACAATGTGCTGGGGCAGATCGGTTACCACCACTTCCTGGCTCCCCTTCACGGCGGTGAATAGTAGGGTGCGTGTGATCAGAGCCTGTCCCCGATAGAGCGTCACTCCGCTGACCTTCCCAGTGACATTCCCTGGCTGTGGATCGGCGAGAGCTATTCCTCTGAGGGCCGTCACCAAGAGAGCGACAATCAGCGGAGTCAGCCGGGAAGGGTGGTGAATCATGCGAGTGGCTCTTTTAGTAGGGGGTAGAGAATCGGGGGAAGAAACAGCAGTAGGGACGCTTTTCGCAGTAGAGACGCCTTTTTGTGGAGTCTGCTTCCCCATTTGGGCAAATGCAAGTACGGCCGCCTTGGCTCGATCGCGTGGGAATCGTTTATCGCCGCAGCAGGCTGACCGCAATGCGCACGCCGGCGGTATTGGGGATTGGCAAAAGACGCCTAGCCGCATTGCCCGCAGAATCGCCAATCGCCGCGCCCGGTGGCAGATTGACCCACTGGCCTAAACCAATCCCGCGACTTGCCGTGTCGCCGGCAACCACGGTGTAGCGGAAAATGAGTGTGTCGCTGCCGGAGCCTGTGGCATAGCGCGCTTGCCGCGTTGTGCTGCCAATCTTCAAAGTGATGCTCGGCACGCCCGTGACGATCACCGATTCGCTGTAGCGAACGCTGAACGAGAGCACATCGCCAATCCGATACAGGGATGAAAGGGGAGCTAGCATGGCGACTGGCCGTGGAATGTCTGTGTCGATTCTGATGGCTGCAGTGTTTGTTGTTGGCAAGCCAAGTAGAATGTTGGCACCCGCCCTTCTTTGGATGGTCGCGGTCGGAGGCAATGTCACGCTGCTGGCAAGAGCGATGCCGTTGGCATCGTTGTCCCCGGTCACCACCGTGTAAACAAATGTCAGTTCACGGCTACCCGACCCACTGGTGTACAGAGCCTCTTTCACGATCGAGCCTATCGTGATGCTTATCCTGGGTGTTCCGACGACGATCACCACTGCGTTCATCGCGGCCTGCAGGGTGAGCACTTCTCCAGCCCGGTAGGTTTTAGCAGCGGGCAGACGGATCGATTGGATCACAACAGGCGGCAGGATAGGCAGTGGAGTGGGTGGGACAACTGGAATGCTGCCCGAATCGCCGGCGACGAATGCGCCGATCGTGCCGGGGCTTGTGCGAGGCAAACCATTGCGGTCGTAGGCCACACGATTGACCAGAGTGCCAGTTGGCACAACGGGCCGGAGCGGCGCGTCTGCCCATGTAAAAAAGTCGGGGAGATCAACTGCCGCTGGAGGCGTAAAACTGGGTGACAATCGGTAGTCGCCGTGAAGCGGATCAACGAGAATCGGCTGCACAGAATTGATCAAATTGTGTGCCAGTACGTCGGCGCTCAGTGAGGCAGACTCAATTCCCAACGAGTGATCTGCGGGCCCGTTAAAAATTACATTCCCCCTGATTTGCAGGTTTGTATCGGCTCTCGCCAAGGAGGGAATATTCGACCCGATGCCCGGAGTGCGGGGCGTTGCAACGACAAACTGCTGCCACGCACTGGTGTAGCCGGCGGGATTGAGCACGACATTGTTGTAGATAAAGACATTCCGGTTGGGGACTGGCTCATCGCCGCCGACAACCGTCGTGCCCCAGCCACCCTGCTGTAAAAATGTGCGGCAGGCGGCCTGATTGCCATCGCATGTGCGGCTGCCAAAAACAACCTCAATCAGATGGCTTCTGGCGCCCACTCGGTAAAGGGTGTTGTGAGCCATCAGAATGTTGTATCCCCCATTGACACCGATCCCCGCACCCTGCGTGTCGTGGATCACATTATTGATGAACTTGATGTCATAGGCTTCGTAGTGCAGCCATGGCGACACCATGAATTCAAAACCGGTGCCTTGGCCTGCCGTGAAGCCGCCCGTGCCGGCGTCATAAAATTCGTTTCCTGCCACAGTTAAATAGGCAGAGCCCCCCTTGGCATACATCGCCCAATCGACGGAGCGATGAATCTTGTTGCCGACAACATGGCCATACTGCACGCCGACAAAGTCCACGGCATTGTCGGT
This sequence comes from Planctomycetota bacterium, assembly GCA_003670865.1. GTDB lineage: Bacteria > Planctomycetota > Planctomycetia > Pirellulales > UBA1268 > BAIKAL-G1-2R. The sequence continues at coordinate 27,343 of QWQJ01000145.1, forward strand.
GGCGCCTGAAATGTCAGAGTTCTCAATAAACACATACTGACACTGATTCGCCTTGAGAGTTTCCTGCGGAGCAGCATAGGCAAAAATATCGCCGAGTCCGCGGATGGTTGTCTGGCGAATGAGAATATGAGAACAGGAGTCGAGGTGCAAAACATCACCGCCCCCAGCGGAGATATCCAGGCCGATGAGGTAGAGCCAGTGGCAGTCGTAAATATTCATAGCCGGCAGTCTCGCCGTGCCAGCGCCGTCGGCGGCTTCAAGAATGATTGGCGCGGCCAGCGTGCCCCGCCTCTGTTCCCAGTAATGTGGCACATCCGATTCGGCATAGGTGCCAGCCATTAAGTGAATGCGGACACCTTGTGAAAGTGTCGTGCCAGCGGGAATGCGACCCCAGGCTTCGGTGAGCGTGCGGAGGGCCTGCTGCCGCCCTGCCCCGCTGCTGGCGTCATTGCCTTGAGTGGGATTGACCCACAGATCGGTGACCAAAGGGGTGCCAATCTCAAACGCCGGCAGAAGTGTGGCCGTCAGGGCCAGTCGCCGTTCAAACGGCTCAAAACCGATAAGTGTTTCTTTGAATTCTTTGGGCAATCGCACAGAATACCGCGTCTTAACCCTGAAAAAAAGGGGACGGATCCAACTCAAAAGAGTTTTCTGCACGGCAGATACCCTGTGATTGTAAAGGTCGAGAAAGAAATGGTTTTCTTCCGATGCCCCCTTCGTGCCAGAATTCTATGCAGTCCATCGGGAGAAAGAAACTCACGACCAGGGTCCCAAATTCATTACTGTCCCGACGCAAGGAATCCCCAAAGCCGGTAAAGGTGTACGAGGTTCTGATTGAACGCCAATCCAAGCCCATCAAAATGGGGTCTTTTGGGCAGAAATGCATGTAAATTGCATATGACAATTGAGTTGCCTATGTTCAGGAGAGCTCAATCGTATCCCCATTCGCTTGGATGATATCCCATGCCATCGCTCCACCCCCATGTGTTGGCTCGCAATGCATGGCGGGCGTTCACGTTTGTGGAACTACTCGTCGCGATTGCCATCATTGGCACGCTGGTGGGCCTGCTCTTACCCGCCGTGCAGTCGGCCCGTAAAAGTGGACGGGCTTTGCAGTGCAAAAATAATCTCCATCAGCTCGGCGTTGCGCTCCATCATTTTCACGATCATGCGAGGCCTTTTCCCGCTGGTTGGAAAGGCCCGCATCAAGGCCATGAGCCCGCGCTCCCTCAAGATGATCAGCCGGGCTGGGGCTGGGCGGTAAGCCTGTTGCCGCAGATTGAGCAGGAGGGCGTTTTAAATCAGATCGATTTTAAAAAGCCGCTCTATGATTCGAGCAATCCGTCCCAACACGCCGCGGTGCGAAAAGCTGCGGTTCCAGTGTTTCTCTGTCCCTCAGACATTCCCGGGCCGACACAGTCTGGATCAGGGGTCTTTGCCATCGGCAGCGACGATGGTCAGGAGGAAACAACCGTTGAGGGACAACTCTATCACAAGGTGGATGGCGAGCCATTCGCTCCGCTTTGTGACGTTGCCAAGGCCAACTAAGTTGGACTCTACGGCACTACGGAGGTTGACGAGGCTCCAGCGGGCGGCAACGGCATCTTTTTTCGCAATAGTCGCGTTGGTTTCAAGGGGATGCTGGATGGTTCGAGCAAGACGATCCTAGTGGGGGAGCGACGATCACAGCTAGGTTGCAGTGCGTGGGCCGGCGTTGTCGTTGGAGCCAAGGCCCAGCGGGTCCGCAATGTCGGCGTCGCTGACCACACGCCCAATCATCCCGAAGGGCATTTTGACGACTTTTCAAGCCAGCATCCTGCGGGCGTGAACTTTCTATTTGGGGGTGCTTCCGTTCGACGCTTGAACGACTCGATTGACGACGCTGTTTATCAGGCCCTCTGTACTCGGCAGGGCGGAGAAGTCGAAGGCGTTCTCGACTGAAACGGCGTCTCCAGCCCGACGAGTAAAATCGTCTATCAGTCTCTCTTGCAATTCTAATGCATATGCATTAGAGTGTGTACGGGCGTGTGAATTGCAGAAAGAACCTGCTGCCACTTCCCTTTGTCGCCCTCTCTTGTCCAGAGCCGGAATGTGTCATGCAAGCAGCCTCCCTGCGTAAGCAGCAAGAACCGCGGAAGCAGCATGAACCGCGAAAACAGAAAAATCGCCCGGCCTTCACGCTGGTGGAGTTGCTCGTGGTGACTACGATCATTGGCGTTTTAATGGGTCTTTTAATGCCCGCCGTGCAGTCAGCGCGGGCCGTAGCCAGACGCACTCATTGCGGCAGCAACATGCGGCAAGTTGGATTGGGGGTGCTCATGTTCGCTGACACTCACAACGGCAAATGGCCGGAAACAACTCATAGTGTTGAGCCTGATTCCGAGACGGGTGACTTCACCAAGGCCTGGATCTACACTGTCGCTCCCTACCTCGAAAGCGTTGATGCCATTCGGATTTGTCCAGACGACCCGCTTGCCGCCGATCGACTCAAAGCCAAACTTACCAGCTACACGCTGAACGGTTGGCTGTCGAATGAAGCCAAGCCGGCATTCGATCGGATGCGCAAAATAACCGAGCCATCAAAGTCGATCCTGGCGTTTGAACTTTCAGAGATCAAAGGCCTCGATGTGTACGCCGATCATGTCCATTCCTTCAATTGGTTTGGCAAAACCGCAAAGGCAAAGGGCACGGTGTTTACTGGCGTTTCTAACGAAGTCTCCGTTGGCCGTCACGCAGGTTTTGCCCACTACCTCTATGCCGATGGCCGCGTGGACCTGGTGAACGCATCCGACATTGCCAGTTGGTGCTCCGCCCCGTTTAGCGCCCCAGAATTTTCAAAGCCCAGATAAGACTACCCGTTTTTATCCTGCAATCATTTGACCACGCAGTTTTATTTTTAGGATCGATCCTGCCGCAGTAAAACCTTCCGTTTTATTGATAATCCCCATTTAAAAAGAAAGTTTTCAGATGCACGCTACACGCCAGTTGCTACCGCTGCCTCTTGTCTCTAAGCCAAGCTTTTTGGCTGCAACGTTGGTCGCGATTGAGCTGCTCTCATGTCTCTCGGTCTGGGCCCAGCACGACGATGTAGTCCCCTATAGCAACGGCACGCAGGTCCTCACCGGAGGCCACGATGACTTAGCAAATACCACAACGCAGATTGAGAATGTGTTTGGCTATGACTTTGGCGAAACCACAGAAAATTTTGCCAGTGACCCGGGTTTCAATAATGGCTCTGCCTTTACCACAGAATCATTTCCATCCAGTGGAGCCCTGCCGGCCGGAACGCTGACGTTTCATGTGCAGTCGGGACTCCAGTATTGGAATGGAGCAGCAGGGGGTACTTTTGTGCCAGCACCGACTGGGCTGCAGATCAAACTAACAAAGGCAGCCAATCAAATCCTCGTTTCAGGCTCGTCAGCGGCCGAGTCGGGCGGGCTCCCAATCGGCGCTACTGCCTCGGGCCGCATTCACACACATCTGGAATCAAGTATCTGGGGCGGACTCACGGCAGCATATGACCCATTGACTCTCGGCGGCCCTGACGGCGTTTACGCATTTGGAGCAACTCTCTCGCTGCCGGGGAGCGGGCTTTCGCCATCAGATCCGATCTATTTTGTGTTCAATCAAAATCTTCCCGAGAGTTCTCATGATTCAGCCATCGACTACTTCACAAATGGTCAAACCGGTGCTCTGGTGCCAGAGCCTTCGACCGTGATTCTGGCTATTCTCGGTCTGGCGGTCATCGGTTTGACTGGTCTTGGCCGTAACGGCATGGCTCGCCCATATGGCCAATAGCGATCGGCAGATCTACGCCACCGATCAAAACGTTCCTGCTCGACACCGGATTTGGGGTCTGTCGGCGGGTGTTGCGACCGTGAGTTAGAAGGGAATACCGGCTGCGGTTAACCCAAAGACAAGGGAGTGGCTGGCAATTTGTCAGACCTTTTCCCAAGTCTCCGCCTTCCAGTTGCCGATACTTCTAATCTCGTCAGTTGGGTTTCGACATCGGGTGAGCGGATGTGGTTGGGAGCAGGGCTAGGGCTCCGATCGCAGATCGTCTCATCGCTTTTCACTCTTAGATGTCAGGAAAGATTGTTATGATCGCCATTCTGAAGAAAATGCCACAGCTGTCTGGTTCCTCTCAGGCCACCTCCCTTCGCACCACTCAGAAGGACCGAAAAGCGACTCCAAAGAGTGCAACCCTTCTAGTGCGTGAGAGCCGAAAAGCGACTCCACGGAGTGCAACCATTCTGGGTCGCGTTCCAGCCAAACAGGCTGCTTCCGGTCGCAGGTCGACCAAGCGAACTGGGTCGGGTCTCACGTTGGCCAAGCGGCCTGTATCAGATCGCACGCTGGCCAAGCGAAAGGCGATTCTTGAGGAACGCCGACGCCGCCTCTTTGATCTGGAATTAGACTACATTCCTTGCCGTCAGTTTTTGAAAGCCGATGCGGAGAAATTGGCGACTTTGGCTCCGGCAGATGCACTTGTGCCACTGGGGCAACACTCCCTGAGCTCGGCCGCCGGCAAGGGGTTGACGCCTTATTTGGCCAGCCTCTACACAACTCGGTTGCTCAGCAAGGCTGAAGAGCAGTTTTATTTCCGCCGGATGAATTGGCTTAAGTTCCGGGCGGCAGCGGCCCGGGGTAAACTCGATCGCCGAAGGGCAACCCTCAAACAGATTGATCAGGTGGAGACCTGGATCACTGAAGCGGAAGCTGTAAAGTCGATTATCATCACATCCAATTTAAGGTTAGTTGTCTCGATTGCCAAGAAGTTTGTTGATCCCACCAATTCATTTGAGGAGTTGGTGAGCGACGGAAACATGGCGCTCTTGCGAGCGGTGGAAAAGTTTAGTTTTGAGTTGGGCAATCGGTTCAGCACCTACGCCACATACGCTGTTCAGAGACACTTTTACAGAATTTGTTTTAAAAGTCGGCAGCAGCGGACGCGATTTGTATCAGATGATCAATCGCTCAGAGAAAAAGCTGACGATCCAATGGAGACTGGTTATTGCTCGCCGCAGCAGGTTGGAGTGCTTAAGGTTTTGTTCTCAAAATTCCTAACGGAACTTGAACCCCGCGAAAGGCAGATTGTTGTGGCTCGCTTTGGTTTTGATGGGAAAGCACCCCGCACGTTTCGCGAGTTGGGGGCAGAAATGGGAGTCTGTAAGGAGCGAATTCGCCAGATTCAAACGCGAGCCATGGACAAGTTGCGCGAGATGGCCGCTGCCTCTCGCCTTGAGCAGACAGTAGGCGATTGGTTGTGATCGGAGAGGTTCCATGCAGTCGGCACAGCAGCGAGTTTTGATTCTAGGCGCGTACGGCGGCACCGGATCGGCTCTAGCAAGGCTGTTAGTATCAGGAGGATCGCAGGTTTTTTTAGCTGGTCGAGACTCCCAACGCCTCGGATATTTAGCTGACCAACTCGCGATGCCACACGGGCTTTTAGACGCCAGCAATCCAGATGCGATTGATGCAATTGCCGATGAAGCAGCGGCAACACTCGGTGGCTTGACGGGGATCGCTAACTGCGTCGGCTCACTGCTCCTCAAGCCAGCCCATTTGACGAGCACTGCCGACTGGAATGCCACGCTCGCAGCAAATCTTTCGAGTGCATTTGGTTGCGTGCGTGCGGCGGGACGGTTGCTCAAGGCCGGTGCTCATGGCAAGGCTCTGGATGGATCGTCCGAGGGCGGATCTGTTGTGCTCGTGTCGAGTGCGGCAGCGAGGGTTGGCTTAGCGAACCACGAGACAATTGCTGCCGCCAAAGCTGGAGTGATCGGGCTTGTGCTTTCTGCAGCTGCCACATACGCGCGACAGAAGATCCGGTTTAACGCCGTGGCACCGGGTTTGGTTCGCACGCCGCTGACAAAAGGATTGACATCGAGCGAATTAGCTGAGAAGGCTTCTGTAGCAATGCATCCGCTGGGTCGGTTGGGAGAGCCGGAGGAGGTGGCCCGCGTAATTGCCTTCTTGCTCGATCCGGCCCAAAGCTGGATCACAGCACAGGTGATCGGTATCGACGGCGGACTGGCCGATGTCCGCGGCCGTCCGAGCTAACGACAGTCCTTTGCTGCACCAGGACGGGCTGAGGATGACGGCTATCCGAGGAGTTGCTATCCTCTGCCAGTATGAAACCCTCTCAAAACGCTTTGGCTTCAAGATCGGCTCCCACGTTTCGCCTCTGGCTGATGATGGCACTGCAGTTCTTTATCTGGGGGGCGTGGCTGCCGCTCATCTTTGGCTATCTACCAAGTCTCGGATTCTCGCCGTGGCAGCAGTCGGCGATTTTGAATGCCTTTCCAATTGCTTCGATCATCGGCATGTTTTTTAGCAATCAGTTTGCCGATCGACGCTTCTCGGCCGAGCGGTTTTTAGCGTTCTCCCATTGTGTCGGTGGCTTGGCGATCATGGG
>QWQJ01000156.1 GCA_003670865.1 Planctomycetota bacterium
AGACTTGAGGACGCCTTGGGAGCCTCGTTGTGCCGATAAAGAGGCGTCTTTCCTGCCCATCAGACAACTGCTCTTTGCCGCGTCGGGCTAAAAATTATATCCTCGCGCTGCAATAAGGTTTGGCGTTATTCATCGCCTTGTGCCACGTTCGTATTTTTTATCCCACCACTCTCCCACTCCAGCAAGGATTTTTCCAGATGACCACGCGTGCCGAGAAGTTTGCTGGCCTTTCGGTTGCCATTGTCACACCGTTTCGAGATGGACAAGTCGATTATGCCCGGCTCCGCGAGCAGATTGACTTTCAGGCTGAGGCGGGCGTGACGTGCATCTGTCCGGTGGGAACAACGGGTGAATCGCCGACGCTCACACACGACGAACATCAGCGAGTGATCGCTGAGAGCATCGAAGCGGCGGCGGGCCGCATGCTTGTGATGCCGGGCACAGGTAGCAACGCCACAGCAGAGGCTCTACGACTCACTCGCTATGCAGCCAACAGCGGCGCTGATGCGGCACTGGTGGTCTGCCCGTATTACAACCGCCCCACTCAGCAGGGAATTTACGAACACTTCAGAGCCTTGGCCGAGAGCGTTGACATTCCGATTTGTGTTTACAATATTCCCACTCGCACCGGCCGCAACATCGAGCCCGAGACAATCCTCCGTCTGGCCGAACTGCCTGGCATCGGCATGGTGAAGGAAGCGACTGGCTCGATGGATCAAGCCTCCCAGATTCTCTCCTCGACAAATCTCACGGTGCTCTCCGGAGACGACAGCATGACGCTGCCGCTATTATCGATCGGAGCTCGCGGGGTGATCTCCGTAGTCGGTAATCTTGTGCCGGCCGACATGCGGCAACTCATCGAGGCCTTTGAGGCCGGCGATCTGGCGACGGCCCGCTCGTTCCACAACCGTCTCTTCACACTCTGCCGCGATCTGCTGGGCCTGGCAAGCAATCCGATCCCGATCAAACGGGCCTTGGCAATGGTTGGCCGTGACACGGGAGAAGTCCGATTGCCGCTGGTGAGTCTGGAAGCCCCTCTGGCCGACAAACTGCAAAAAGTGTTGCGTGCCTACGGCCTAGAGCTACAAAAGTCCCTAGCCTAAGGGCTTGCACTTCGAGGCCGGTAGTCAGTCGATGACTCGCAGCATCGCACCTTGTGTGTCGAAGCGGGCGATGATCATTTCGTATTGCTGGGCCAGACCCAAGGATGCAAACTTTTCAATCAACTCGCCGGCCGCTTCCAGCGATTCGCAACAAGCCATCACTGCCGGTCCCCAACTGCTCTGCGCACAGCCGCGAATCCCAAGTTCTCCGAGTAGTTCAATCAACTGCGCCGTCGATACCGCATGCGGCAATCGGGCCGACTCCTGCTCAAAAGGCTTGCCCGCTAATTCTCCGTAACGAAAGACCGCATCGCAAAACTCAACAAAGTTTTCTTCCACCGCCGCCGGCAATAGCTGCATCAGCGCTAAGCGGGCGAGTTCTGCAGAAATCTCCACTGGCACTGGCGGCAGCGTTGCAAACGCAGCCTTCTCTGCCTCACCATGCAGGCCGATGGAGTCGCGTTGAACGATCACAACACACCGCCACAGCGACGGCAGCTTGACGCGGGCCACCATCGGCGAGATGTCATGGGTGTCAGCAAGCCCTGAATCAACCGGGCTCGCGGCCACAAACCGGCCCGCCTCAATGATTAGGCCGCCCCGGCTAAACCCGTAGACGCCGACACACGAACGCCGGCCGCGGCCCACCGCTTTCGCCAAATCCAGAGCGTCGGGAGTGTCAAACAGCCACTCGTTGTCGGTGGGATGAATCTCTGAGCCATGCTCTTCCGCAGATGCACCATCGGCTGAAATAAAAAGTCGACGCATGCCAGCCGCCACGGCAAGGGCCATCTGCGTGCCACTGCCGAGGCCAACGTGGGCGCGGGGCGTGGCCAGCACCTCGATTGCGCAGGCCGCCTTTTCAGTGAGATTCCAAGCCCGGGCGGCCCGCTTGGCAAACTCGATGGTCCGTTCGGCCAGCGGCCCTCTGGCCACAAACTGGTCTGCTCGCTTCAGACGAATCTGTACGCCCGGGCGATCGACCATCACGCCGACGCCCCCAAAAGATCGCACTGCCGGTACGCCAAAGGAGAGCATTCCCAAATGCAGCCTAGCGGGAGTGCGGACTTCGACAGTTGTCAGCTTGTTGCGAGGCGATATTTTTTCGGATGCCATACGCTTGAGTAGACAAACCATTTTGTGCGTCGGCAAGAGACCCCATCTGCTACCGGTGTCCCTTGTCAACCCAAGACCCAACCCAAGCTTTGATGCCTTGGAGCGGCTATTGCTGCTGCGGTTGAGTCGCCCGATCCACTCCGGTTTCCACTCGGGATTGTAAAATTTGAAACGCTTGGTGCTCCTGAGTGCCGCCTGTTTTTTCGACCAGCACAGCCAAGTCCTGCAGGCGTCGACGCACCTCTTCAGCACCCAAAAGATGCAGCCTTGAAATCAGGATTGCTCCCTCCACAACCGCGTGCTTCGCGCGGCTAAAACCCACAAATGGCCGACTCTCGTGGCTGGCCACAACGCGGCCCACTAACCTTGCCCGCTGCCCAGAGGTATCGGCCTGTTCAATCAAAAACTCATAACTTCGGCAGGCGTTGTCCAAGATCCAGCCCTGCACAGTGGCGGCAGGCCGACACGCCGGCGGCAGAGCCTGGGAGCCGGCTACAATTTCAGCCAGCAGCAGCACATCATCGCAAAGGTGAAACACTCCTGCTGGATGCGTGGCCAGATTGGCCGCCGTCTGACTCGTGTCAAACGGTTTAAGAATGAGCTGTTTGACTGTGCCACTAAGCACTTCACGTTCATCAATCTCTGGCCCCATGGCAGCCACATGCATCCGGCCAGCCGCGTCCATGGTTGTGATAAGTCCTTCGAGAATCATCGCTTATCAATCTCCTCTACAAAGCCATGCAGAAATTACAGTCTATCCTTTCAGGGCTCACTCACAGCAGAGACTCTCATGCGGGCCCCCCGTCCTCTCGCACAAAACCCGCGTTATCGGCACCGATAAATCACTTCATTTTTGTTAGAATACGTCTTTCATTCGCCGCCTACTGATCACTCACCAGAACCAATGAGCCTGTGACTGTCCTCAAAGAAAATATCCACTTCGTCACCGGCAAGCTCGCCGAACACTCTCTGCGGCAGGTTTTAAAGAGCCTCGCGCCCCGCGTCGGCTTCGACTACACCGTCGGCGTACTCAATATCACCGTCGCAGCCCTGATGACAACTCCCTGGATCGCGCGCAAGCTGGAAGTGCCAGCCGGCACGACGAGGATCATTGTGCCGGGCAACGCCAGCGGGCCCCTTGAAGCACTCGCGGCGGTGACTGCGCTGCCAGTCCAGCGCGGCCCCGAAGACCTGCGTCGTCTGGACGAGTTCTTTGGACAGCAGTCCCGTGATCTCTCCAACTACGGTGCCTTCGACATCGAGATTTTAGCGGAGATCAACCACGCCCCGCGACTCTCACGCGAGGCGATCCTCCATGAGGCCAAGAGCCTCGCGGCCGATGGAGCCGACTGCATCGACTTAGGCTGTGATCCCGGCAGTATCTGGGGGGGCGTGGGAGATGCTGTGAAAATGCTTCTCGACGCCGGGTTGCGGGTTTCGATCGACAGCTTTGAGCCCCGCGAGGTCTCAGCGGCGGTGCGGGCCGGTGCAAGCCTCGTGCTCTCGGTCAATTCGACAAATGTGGCTGCCGCTGCCGACTGGGGCTGCGAGGTTGTGGCCGTGCCCGATGTGCCCGCCGCCATGGCCGGGCTTTTCGACACCATTCAGCGGCTCGATCAGGAAGGGGTTCGATTTCGGATTGACCCGGTGCTGGAACCCATCGGCTTTGGTTTTGCAGAAAGTCTGGGACGCTATCTCGATGTGCGACAGCGGTTTCCTGCCGCCGAGATGATGATGGGAATCGGAAATCTCAGCGAACTCACCGATGTTGATTCAGCCGGCGTCAATCTGATGCTGATCGGTTTTTGTCAGGAGGTGGGTATCCGTTCGGTGCTCACCACGCAAGTCATTCACTGGGCTCAAAGCAGCGTGCGCGAATGCAGTCTTGCCCGGTCACTCACCCACCACGCCGTCACCCACCGCACGCTCCCCAAGCATGTCGAACCCCGCCTGATTACGCTGCGATCGGGCAAGCCGCAGGTCCACGGCGACGAAAGCCTTAAGGCTCTATCGCACGCCATCCGCGATCCGAATCTGAGAGTCTTTGCCGAACGCGGTGCGATCCATCTGGTGGGAGCGGGTCTGCATCTAGAGTCGCGTGACCCTTTTGATCTTTTTGAAGCCCTCCAAGCCGCTCGGCCCGCGGAGATCAGCGTCAGCCACGCATTTTACTTGGGCTATGAAATCTCAAAGGCCGTCACGGCACTCGTGCTGGGCAAAGATTACCGTCAAGACCAGCCACTCGACTGGGGCCATCTCACCCAACCCGAAATCGGCCACGGGCCCTCGCACCGCCTGGCAGCAGTTGCCAAAGCGATTGCCTCGCAGAAAACAGCACAGGCTACTCCATCACCATGAGTTCTCACGAAACGCTGGCAGACCCAGAATTTTCTTTGGCCGCGATTGTGCGGCAGTGGTTCACCGCATCGGGTGCAATGGTTGTCGAACTCGATCCTTGCCTGTCAGCCACCGCTGTCCTGGCACACTTGCAAGGCTCGCGGCACCTTTTGTTTTTGGACAGTGCGGATCAGAGTGCCGATTCTGGTCCCAGTTCCAATGACGAACCAAAACCCGCAGCAGAACCAGCGGCAAAAAAAGCCCCTGCTTCACAATTCAAACAGCCCCCACCAACGACCCACTTAAGCCTCAGCCGTTTTTCATTCGTGGCAGCCGACCCGATTCACTCGGTCGTTGTGCCGCCGTCTCACGATCGAAGCCCAGCAGGCGTAGCCGCGCACACCCAAGCTCTCGCGCGGGCCTTCGACTCGCTGCGTCAGATGCTGGCCGAACTCTCGACGCCGACGATCCCGGGTCTGCCGCCCTTTCAAGGAGGCGTGGCGGGGCTTGTCTCGTATGAGTGCGGTCTGGTGCCGCTGGCCGCTGGAGCGAGTTTTGCCCGCGAGCCTGCCGTGCCGCTGATCTCGCTGCATATCTACGATGTCGTCTTTGCATTTGATCATGAGCTCGGCCGGGCATGGATCATTTCGCAGGGCCTGCCTAAGCAGGGGCCAGCCGCGCGGCGGCTGCGCGCCCGCGAGCGATTAGAGAGTTTTTTATCCCGACGCGATCGGCCAGATTCAGCGGGGAGTCCGCTGGCTCCCCCAGAGCCCGGAGGTCCGCCTGAAAACGCCATCACGCCCCTTTACAAAAATCTTGTCATCCGCTCCACGCACTCGCCCCAGTCGTACCGAGAAATGGTGCAAGCGGGAATCGAACTGGTGCGAGCCGGCGATATTTTTCAAGCCAACCTCTCGCAGCGATTTTTTCTGGCGGCTGCAATCAACCCGCTCAAACTCTATCTGCGATCGCGTCTGATGAATCCAGCGCCCTTTGCCGGTTATTTTGCCGCTGGCAGCGTGCAGATTGCCAGCATGTCGCCGGAGCGATTTTTGCAGGTGGTACGAGGCACCGTCCGCATGCACCCGATCAAGGGCACGCGGCGGATCATTGCCAGCCCTGAGGCTGATCTCTACGCCGGTGACGATTTGGGGGCCAGCCAAAAAGATCGCGCTGAGAATATCATGATCGTTGACCTTGTCCGCAACGATCTCTCTCGAGTCTGCACGGCACCCAGCGTGCGAGTGGAGTCGCTTTGCCAATTGGAGCGGTATCGCTATGTGCAACACCTCGTCTCAATTGTTTCAGGTCGACTGCAACGGGGCCTGACAGCCTTGGACGCACTGCTTGCGGCCCTGCCGGGCGGCAGCGTGACTGGTGCGCCCAAACACCGCGCGTGCGAGATCATCAGTCAACTCGAAGCGGGCACTCGCGGTGCTTACTGTGGCTCTTTGGGCTACATCGGCTTTGACGCAAACGCTGATTTCAATTTGTTGATTCGCACATTTGTGATGACGGGCGACTCGATCGAGTTTTCTGTTGGTGGCGGGATCACGGCTCAAAGCGATCCTGCGGCCGAGTATGCCGAAACACTCCATAAGGCCGAGGGAATGCTGAGAGTCCTCGCTTCGTTTGGCGTGACGGGCTACCCCGCTGACAAACCTTTTACGCCAGGAGCCTCCCCTAGAGCAGCGGCCACCGGGACAGGAGCAATGCCATGATTGTTGTGCTCGACAACCGCGACAGCTTTGTCTTTAACCTCACCCGTTATTTTCATCTGCTCGGAGTGCCCGCCGTTGTGCTCCCCAGCCACAACGTGGATGTTGCAGAAATCAAACGGCTGGCCCCGCAGGCTCTGGTGATTTCGCCCGGTCCCTGCACACCTCATGAGGCGGGTTGTTCGGTGGCCTGCGTGCAAGCCTTTCGCGGCCGAGTGCCTGTGCTGGGCGTCTGCTTGGGCCATCAAGTGATTGCAGCGGCCCTCGGAGCCCAGATCATTCGTGCCCACGAGCCTGTACACGGCCGCACCAGCCGCGTGCTTCATGATGGCAGCCGTCTGTTTGCCACTATTCCCAACCCAATGATTGCCTGCCGCTACCACTCGCTGATTGTCGATTCCAAAGCGCTGCCGGTAGGATTGACGGTGACAGCGACCGACGAGACCGGCACGATCATGGCTCTTGAGCAGGCAGCCGACAAGCTCTACGGCGTGCAGTTTCACCCGGAATCGATTCTGACGCAGCACGGCTTTCAGTTACTGGCAAACTTTTTAGACTTAGCCGGTGTGCCGCGGCACGATGAGTTGCCCCACATGAACGATTGCAATGGGATCGAAGATGCAATCGCCGACGACAGTCGCATCGTGACTTTTTAAAGACTCGATGGCGATTGAAACTCAGGATCGCACTCTCACCAAAACCCTGCGAAACGTGCCACCGGCTTACGCGCCGCGAAACCCACCGTTGACTTTGACCACCTGCCCCGTCAGAAATGCTGCCTGCGGAGAAACCAGCCAGTGGACGGCGGCGGCGATATCCTCTGGCGTGCCCCAGCGGCCAAGCATGCTTTCGCGACGAGCTCGTTTCTGCCAGACCTCGCTGGCCCCCTCGCCCCACGCCGTGCGGATCCAGCCCGGCGACACACAATTGACCCGCACGTGAGGCGCCAGCGACTTCGCCGCACTCCGCGTAAATGCCGTCACCGCCCCCTTTGTCGCTGCAAAGAGTTCGCCGCTATCCCCCTCCATGCCTGTGTCGGACTGATCCCAGCCCACCGTCACAATCGAGCCCCCCGCGCGATCGCGCATCCAACCCCCGATCCCCCGCACCAATAGCATCGTCGACAAGACATCCACCCGCCACAACTCATCCAGCTTGCGTTCAAAGCTCCAACTCGCTGCCGGGCCTGTCAGCACATCAGCACCAGCCACCGCCACGAGCGTGTCAATCTCTGGCAGATCGCGCTTGAGAGTAGTCAGCAACTCGGCGACTTCTACCGGAGAAGAAAGATCGGCCAGAAAACGGCCAGCCAATTTTCCTTGACTTGCCAGCTCGCTGGCAATCTCCTCAGCACGCAGAGCTGATCGACCGTGCACGGCGACCCGCGCCCCGGCGTGTGCCAATTCCAAGGCAACCGCTCGACCAATGCCATGCGTTGAGCCTGTCACCAACACCGTGCGTCCGACTAAGTCGCTCATCGCGACGCTTTCAAAAGTGTCTGCTGATCTGCCATGCCCGCCGTGTCTGCCGTGCCTGCCCGATTCAAGTCGGCGGAGAGTGGCAGCCGGAAGCAGGCAGCCTCTTCGGCATTGCGCACCAGTAAGCGGTCGCCCGACAGGCAAGGATTATTCCATGTCTGGCCTTTGATCGCCATCAGACGGGCCCGCACGGCGTGCTTTTCCGGGGAGGCGTCGACCAGCAGCACCTCTCCCGATTCCGCCTGCACCACCAGCAACGCGCCCACTCGTAACACCTGACCCTGCCCATACCGACCAGCCTTCCACTGCCGCTTGCCATCGGCCAGCCGCACGCATTCCAGAATGCCATCGGAGAGTCCATAGACATGCCCATCGCGAACCGCAGCATTCGAAAACTTTGTCTTGAGTTGTCCGGCGTTGTGCCAAACCTCTCGCACCGAGTCCAGCTTTGCATCGCTTGCCGAGAGTTCAAACAGCGTTGCGCCGATACCATATCCCTTCGAGACAAAAAATTGCCTCTCACCCACAACAATCGCCTGCGAGCAACTGGCATCTGAATTGGAATGGCCCGGCCACTCAGACTGCCACTCTTCACGGCCAGTGGCCGGATCGTAGGCGGCCACATGGGCCTCATTCACGACCATCACAACCTGACGGCCAGCCAGCGTCACCAGGGCCGGCGTGCAGTAGCTGATCTGCTCGCTACCTGCCGTCCAGCGTTGCTGGCCTGTGTTTTTATCAAAGGCAACCAATGACACCGCTCCGTCTGACCTCGGGCCACCAGCTGGCACGATCACCAGTTCACCGCTGATAAGCGGCGAACCCGCGCGACCCCACGCCACTGCCGCTGCGTGCGCGGCAGCGTCGATCCCTAACTCAGCCAGAATGTTTTTCTTCCACAACACTTGACCTGTAGCACCGACAATTCCATGCAGCCAACCGGTGGCGCCTGTTGTGTAGACAATCCCCTCGTGAATCGTCGGCGTCGACCGCGGGCCCACGCCGCCCAGCACCGTTTCGTGTCGCGTTGGCACTGCCACGCTCCACTCCGGCTCACCGCTTTGCAGCGAATAACAAGCCACAATCTCGTTGTCTCCCCGCTGCTCCAGCGTGACGGCGTGATCGCCACAGGTGGCAAACGCACCCCAGCCAGCGCCGATCGGCCGCTTCCACAAAAGCGCGGGCGGTTGCGTCTGCCAGTCGGGATTGAGCGCTGGCGTATCGATTCCACCGCTACCAGCAGGCCCCAGAAACTGATTGAAGTCCTCGGGTGTCGCAGTCCACGTTGGGGCGGGCGTTGGGCGGGCGTCTGCTCGATCGCTCAGCCCCGACTTGTCTGAGACTCCCGGCATGCCTCGCTCCGTCGCCCCACTTGTCAGCAGCCTATCCCGCGATGGATTCCAGCGAAAAAAGAATTCGGGTACTAAATCGCCAGAGACGCGTTCGATTCGTAAGGTCGCAATTCCCAGTGCCAGTGCCAGCATGATCCCGCCAGCGACCATCCATTTGAGACTCGCTGCATGCCCGCTTTCTCTGACAAACCAAAGCAGCAGTGACACAGCAGCAGAGAATCCAAGAATGAGCGTGATGATGTTGCCAACAGCCTGATCCACAATCGAGCCCACGACATATTCCAGCCAGCCCGCCTGGACCATCGCCGCGGCAGTGGCCAACGAGCAGATTGAAATCACAACCCTTCGCGTGGGCCAACGCGATCGCTGTCCAAACGCCAGTGGGCTCGCCCCCAATGCCCGAGGCTGCGGGCGAACGCCTGCCGCGTCAGGCGATTGAGCGTGCGGCTTTTTATTTTTAGCTTTTCGGCGCATGACAGACTTTTACAATTCAGCTCTCAGTGGCGAGAAGATCAAGATCTATAAAACCGATGTGCGGCTCTCGTGACAAGTCCTACAACCGTCACACCCCGAAATTCTAACGCCCGCTTCTCACTTCCGTCCAAGTGAGGCAGGTAATTTGTTGGGCATTGTTCGGCCGCCAATTGGCCAGGTATTCCTTGCCTGCACCTCGCGCCTCGACTACACTCAGAAGTGTTACTTTTTTATCTTCGGATCTCGGCATGCCCACCACAAACTCTCCCGATCCGGCTGACACACACATTTTTTCTGCTGTGAAAACGTCGCTGCCTCCACTTTCAAAAGACCAAGCAAAAGGTCCAGAGCCCGACGCCGGCGACCCAAAAAAATCGACTCCTACCGGGGCCTTAACCCTCGCCACTTTAGCCTCCAAGGGCCCATCGACGACCGCCGTACATGCCGGAGAGGCGCGGCAAAAACCCGGCTTCTCGATTACCGATCCTATCTTTGCCTCGTCGACCTACACATTTCCCTCCACGCAATCGATCATCGACTTTATAGAGGGGAAGCATCCTCGCGAAGAATATGGCCGGTACGGCAATCCCGGCGAGCGGGTCGTTGAACAAAAACTGGCAGTGCTCGATGGCGGCGAGGCGGCCGTGCTTTTCTCCACCGGAATGGCGGCGCTCGTTGGCCTTTTGATGGCCCATGTCAATGCTGGTGAAGAGGTTGTCTTTTTTGACGAGTGCTACCACCG
>QWQJ01000087.1 GCA_003670865.1 Planctomycetota bacterium
CATTTCCGGCGATCATGAGGCGCCGACGAAGCGATTAGCCGAGCAACTCGGGATGGATCGCTACTTTGCCCAAGTGCTGCCGGCCGACAAGGCGGATTATGTCGCAAAACTCCAAGCCGAGGGCAGTAAAGTCTGCTTCGTTGGAGACGGCATCAACGACTCGATCGCGCTTAAAAAAGCCAATGTCTCGATCTCTCTGCGGGGAGCGTCGACGATTGCCACCGACACAGCTCAGATTGTGTTTTTAGATGCTGGGCTCTCACATCTTTGCGAACTGCGGGACATCGCCGCTAATCTGCGTAGCAATGTGCAGCGCAGTTGGCAGATGATTGTCGTGCCCAATGTGATCTGCGTGGCGGGTGTATTTACGATGGGCTTCGGGATTATGGCGAGCGTTGCATTTAATAATGTGACGGCAGTGGCAGCGCTTGCCAATGGGCTGTGGCCGATGCGAAAGGTGGCGGCCAACGAGGCACGACGACGAAAACTGATCCAACAGGTGGATGTTGCGTCGCATACAGTCGTTGAGAGAAAAATAGCGACACCAAAATCAAGAACAGTGGCGAACCAAAGTCCTCCTTCTTCAAAGCCTGCCACAGGGCACAATGGCGACGGACACGCCAATGGCTACGTACCAACCCAAGTGATTGATGAGGCGATTGATTACCTCATCAGCGAGCCAGTACCGTCTCGGAGAGTGCCGATTCCCGCGCGAGATTTGTCTGGCGTATGACCACTGCGGACGCCACGTATGATTCGAACGCCGGCGATTGCGAGGCCGATACGAGTCGCTACGCAGATGGTCCGTCTCCACCCAAAGAGCCCCAGCCATCGTCTTTGCCTAGGCCGCCGCTAGCGATCACTCTCGATCATCGCCGCCGCAGCGTGACGGTTCGGTGTGATTTTTTGGGATCTGAAAAAAGTACTACTCGCAGCCACTTTCTCAAGCAGGTCTTTGCCTCACCGCATGTCGAATCTGTTGAACTGCGGACTCACGAATCGATTGCAATTATTCATTGCCAGAGCAGCGTTGCCGGCAGCCCGCGCTTTGAAAGTGTGGTGGCTGAACTAGCGGCCGCCGTACGGGGTGACGGTTTGCACGGGGTGGCTTTTCTTCTGCCGTACGACGCATGCAGTGGGACGAATGTCTGCATCCGTCGCTATGGCAATCGTCTGACAACCTGGACTGTCGTATGCGAGCGAGCCGATCAGTTTCGGCTCCAGCATGCCCGCCTTCGTCGCAACCGTCTGTTCGGTCGTAGTATCGAGCGGCTTGTTGTTACGATGCCGGGCATTCGGGAAGCCAGGCTTGGTCTTTGGAATGGAGATCTGGTGATTCGCATTGATCCGATGCGGTTCGACGCCGATGCCTTGCTGGCTGTGCTGCAGCACGCTGTCGAGGAGGAGGCCCTCGATTCATCTCCGTACTCACCCCTGGCGATGTGTGGCAAAACGGCTTCACTGGGAGTCGCTGCCCTCGCAGATTTTGTCTTACCGACACTCTCACCTCTGAGTGCAGTGCTGCTGGTTGGAACAAACCTGCGAACGCTCTCGTCTGCTGCAACAGAAATAAAGGGTCGACACATTGGTCTCTCCACCATGTTTGCCGCGATCATCATTGGTGCCCTGGCCACGGGACAGTTCATGGCTTCTGCTGTGATGGCGTGGTCGTTTGAATTCTGGCGGCACAGGCACCGGCGTGATATGGAAGTTGAACGCCGGCTCTTGCTCGAAGATGCGGCGCCGCTACCTGCCTGTTCGGCTCTGGAATCGCTTGACGGCACATGCCACATGCAGCCCCTGTATACGCTCGCCGCTGGCGATCGCGTACGGTTTGGGGCCTACGATGTTGTGCCTGTCGACGGCCGTGTCATCGAGGGTGACGGCGTGATCGACGAGCGCTTTGTGCGTGGAGTGAATGGGGTTCGAACGGTGCATGTGGGCGAGTCGCTTTTAGCTGGCACGCTGGTGCTTGGCGGCGATCTGCTTGTGGCCGTTGAACGCGGTGTCGAAGCCACTCGACTCGCGAGCATCGGCCGAGCCATCCGCATGGCGACACAGCCTCAACCGGGCCGTTATGCGGCAACGGCCCATGGAGATCAGTTTGCCGAGGGGTTTGTTGTACCAACGCTCGCCACTGCAGGCTTTGGACTGCTCACCGGCGGCGTGGGCACTGCTGTTGCGATTCTGAGGCCCGATTACGGTAACGCCGAAGCCCTCTCGCTCTCGCTTGAAGACATCGATGCGGTGGCCTGGTGTCTGGCGTTGGGCTGCGTCTTGCGAACGCCCCACGCGCTCGATGCCCTTGAGAGCATCGATACGCTGGTGCTGGTTGACTCTCCGGGATTGCACCGGCGACGAACTGTGCTGACAGCAATCAATGGTCCAGCCGATGCCAATCGTGAAATGCTCCGCTGGGGAGCGAGCCTCGCTCGCCATTTGGCCGATGAGCGCTGTGAGGCACTCGCGGATAGTGCACGCTTGGAGGGCTGTGCCTTAATCGATCTGATTCCCGATTCGTTTGGCGATGCAGCAGGACTGGCAATTGTTTGCCGTCAATCAAAGCGGACCCTTGTGCTGCGTGAAGGAGCGGCGGCAGCGGAGCCGTCACTACGAACATTAGTCCTTGAAATCGACGGAATGATCGCAGCACACTTTGAGTTTGCCCGCTCACCTGCCCTCGCTGCGACCGCAGCGATCGACCGACTGCACTCCATAGCCTCGATTCGCACGATCCTGTTTGCCGACGACGCTCTACGTCTTGACCACTTACAGGCCACCGACGTGACAACCCTCGCCGATGAATTACATGCCGAGGCGGGAGGGCATGCGACTGATCCAAAAGAATTGGCCCTGAGCATTCAACAACTCCGAGCCAGCGGCCGACGGGTGGCGATTGCTGGCCGCTGTAGAAATTTCCCGTGGGCTGTGGCCGCTGCCCATGTGGCTATCGACACCGAGGCGGGCATCGATATCGACACCACCCCCGCCGGGATTATCTTGTTGAAAGGTGATCTTGCGGTGCTTGGTGAATTGTTGTTAGCAGCTAGGCAACGCCGTGCGAGGATTCTCACTTCTCGGAAGCTCTCGATTTTGCCCAATCTGGCCTGCGTGGGTGGGGCCTTTTTACTGGGGTTCACGAGTCTGATTTCAGCGATTGTGTGCAATGTGTTTACCGTTGGAGTTTACGCGAGATCGACGGCTAACCTGCACGCACATCGTAGGAGCCAGTGGTTGCGAAACCGCACGCCCGGTCTGCTTCACAAGGCGAGTGTACGGAGGAATCTCCTCGCCCCGCGGCCTCGCGATCGCGAGAGCATTGAGGGCAGTGTTCTGGATGGCAATAAGGGAAAACCACCGCGATGGGAGGCGGTCAGCCCATGAATACCGTCGCCTCACACAATCCGGGCCCGGCCTGCTCGGCTGCCGTGAGCCCAGCCGAGCAGGCAATGCACGACCGTTTGGAGCAGATGCCCCGAGAAATCGGCGTGCTTTTAGTTTCCATAGGCGCGCTGGGTATGGTGCTTCCTGGAATGGTCGGCACGCCGGCCCTCTTGGCTGGAGGCCTGATGCTATGGCCGCGTGGATTTCGCTCCGTGAATGGCTGGCTGCGGCGACGGTTTCCTCGCGTGCACGGTCATGGAGTCGACCAACTCCTCAGGTATCTTGACGACATGGAAAATCGGTATCCGCTACCATCCTCTCATCGTGAGAAACCCGAGTCACGTGCGGCCAACGGCTCTCCTTGACATGCCTCTAAGTCTTTCAATCTGGAATAAAAGAAATGATGAAACTTTCCGCCGTCGAGCCCTCGACCAACGGCCGTGTGATTGCTGACTACGAGGCGATGCAGATTCAACAGATTGCCGATTGGAAGCGCCGGCTGCCGAGTCGTTTATCGGTGGTCGTCGATACTGTGACAAGTCCATTGACATGGGTTGTCGGACACTTTATTCCGCGCAGCTTAGTCAATCGAGTCGTCAATTCTCTGGAGACAGTGGCCTCCAAAAGTGACTCCGGTCGCGAAGTGGCCTGTTGTTTTAAGGCTGCTAGCGTTGACGAGATCGCTAAGCGACCTCTCGCCGAATGCGATGCGTGGTCGAAGCGATTTAGTGCTCGGGCCGAGCGGTTTGCAATCGTTGAGGGTACGGCTCTTTCATTTGCGGGACCGTTTGTTCACATCCCCTGCCAGTTGATTGCATCGCTTTTGGCGATCACACGCATTGGGCACTGCTATGGATATTCGCTGGAACGACGCATCGATCAAGCTATTATCATCGATATTTTGGAAATCTCAATGCTTGAAAATCCCGAATTACGAACTGCGATGATTGAAACGCTGCACAATGCCATCGACGAGCACGCCAGTGTGATCCCTGGAGAAGCCGACTTGGTAGCCCGCACCAGTCGGACGCTGATTGCGGAGGAGGCGGTTGATATTATTCCAGTTGTAGGCACGGCGGTGGCATTTCTTTTCGACGGCTTATTCATGCATTCGGTCGACGAAACAGCACGGCGAATTTTTCAGGAACGCTGGCTGCGTGACCACGGTCGCGTCCAGGCTATTGCACCGGCAAGCGTAGCTATCAGGAAAAGCAGCCTCGAGGAGGTGGGGCTTGTGCTTGGTCAAACGCTCTACTGCACCGGAGCAATCCTGGGGTTTGCGGTTACCTTTCCAGGGGCTGCTGTGCAAAAATTGGTAGGTCGCCGGCCTAATCCTGTCAGTCGTGGTGCCCGTCACGGAGCAGACCGGGCGGTCAACGACGCCAGGGAATTTGTGACCGGCTTGAAAAACGCTCACGAAGACGATTTTGAGGCTGCCCTTGCCGTAGAAGCGGCCTTATCGCTGCCGGCAGGAGCCTCCTCGTGAAGTTCTATTGCGCGTATTTTGGAAATAAATAATGGCGGTTTGCATTGCCTCGCCACGCGGATTAAAGTTAATGGAACACCGCGGACGAAACGATTGCCGGTCACGGGTAAACTCCAGACTCTTGTCTTTGATTTACGATAGAAAGCGACCATGACTCAAGATTCTGCTCAGGCAGCAAATACAGACACGACAACTGCCAATCCGCTCACCGCGGTGGCTGATGCCATGCAGGCCGCTGCTTCAAGTGTCACCCAGAATATCAATCAAGGCGCCACTGCTGCCCGGCAGGCGGCCGAAAAGGCTCTGCCCTCTGTGGGAATGTTTGCCAATCGTTTTCTGTACACAACGTGTTATGCCATGTCATACGGCGTTGTTTTTCCGCTGGCGCTCGTGGCTCTTTCGGTGCCACAAAATAACCCGCTCGTCCATGGCATGATTGACGGCTCGCGGGCTGCTCGAAATAAAGTTGACGAGATGCTCGGAACGAACTCAGTTGCTGCAGCGGAAACTCCCGCCGCAGAAGCCACTGCCTAATCGTTTGGTGTTTGGGCTGCCTCAAAAGCGCGAATGACCTGCAACGTCTGCATGAAGCTTTTTTCATCAACGACTCAGTCGTTGTCTGTCGGTAGGGATCGGCAAAGCCGCTCGAGGGCGACGGCAAGAGTTTTTCCGTCGATGACCGCGTGTTCCCAGAGCCGCCACATGTCGGCTGCCGCCCGGGGCCTTCGCCCAATGACTGCGAGTGCAGCGCCAACCCTTCGCATCGTTGATTGGGGCTGCACGAGCCGGCCAATTTCAGGCGGCAATTCTTGTTCGGCGGCGTCGGAGACCACACGCACCGATGCACACCGTACACCCGCCGCATGCGATCTAGAGGCCACGCTGAAGCTTTCCATGTCGACCACGACCGCCCCTGTGCAACTAAAAAGTTCGCGTTTTTCAGCCGCCGTGTAGACGACATGATCAACGCTCACAAGGCTTGTCGTCCTCGACGGATCGTGCGCGGTAACAGGGTTTGGAAATGTGGCCTCAGGTTGAATATCTGCCAGGAGAAGTGTTTCGGTAACAGTCATGCCAGCCGTTACCCGCAGCACGCGTGTGGGGTAGAGAATAGATCCTCGTGAGATGGATGGACAAAGCCCTCCGGCAAATCCGGCACTCGCGATCAGTCTGGGCCGGTGGCCGTCGATTAAAAGCTGCGTTGCCAGCGTTGCCGCTTGGCTGCCTGCTCCCGAAACGCACCATGCGACGCGACGCTCAGCGATAAGGCCCTCACGAACGACGATGCCGCTGGCTTGAGTATCAAAGACGTGTGTCGCTAAGGCTGCAAATCCATCGGCCTCAACGGCCAGAGCAAAGACAACTCCCAGGGCACATCCAGCTCTCTCGACCGATTGTTGTTTGGGTGCGGAAGGCATCCCAGTATCGTACCAATAACTAGTCCAATTCAGGTCTCATTCTCTGTCACCCCTTGGGTGAAGCCTCTGTTCGTAGCCAAAGAGCTGGGCGCAGGCGACTTTTAGTTCATGCCAGCGATCGCCACAGTGTGGCTTACAACTGGAGCACCGGCACTGCTTTGCTGGCACCATGACGACATCGTATTGAAGCACTTTTTCTACCGTTTCCTCTTCTGACTTAAGGAGTTTCTTTTTGATATAAATTTTTCCACAGGGAGGATTGTGCTCCGGATCGCAGGCATCCTCGTGCCACGGTTCGCGGTCTGGGTAGCAAGCGTAGTCGCACTTCATTGAATAGATTGGCTTTTTTACTTTCTTCTCTTCGTAACGCGGCTTGCAGGCAGGTACGCACTGGCTCGAGGGCCGACACCCGCTGGCACAGGTCTGCCGATGGTCCGTTTCGCGGCAGCAATCGCCTGTGCAGGCGTGCGAAAAGACAGATTCATCTGCCTCTGCCACACTTGCAACCAGTCCCAAGAGAATCGCAGTTGCACTCAGAAATAGACATCGACGCATTCAAGGCTCTCCAAAAATGAGGGTCTTACAAAGGGGAAAACTTAGCTTAGAAATCGAAGGCCAACCGCGTGCCGAAGCCGCTGATCCAGCCGCTGCCGTTGCTGTTGTCATTATTGACAAACTGTCGGTTAGTGATGTCGTAGTTGAAATAGAGTCGGGCATTCGGATTGAGCAGCCAGTTGACGCCAAGGGTTACGCCATTGAGAACACCGCCGTTGACCTGGCCGTCGCTGAGGCAAAGGTAGTTGTAACGGGCCCCTACTTGCCAAGCACCCTCGCTGACGACCGGTCGGCCATTCTTTCCGCCCGAGCGAACGACATAAAAATTGTTACGGGGAATTGGACGATCAAAACGCGATTCGATCAGCGAATACGACCGGCTTTCTCCCGTGAGGAAATAGAGCACCTCGGCATAGCCACCCTGATAAAAGACGGTGCCGACTTTTGTTCCAGCAGGAGGTTGCTGGCCGGTTGTGCCTTTCCCGCCTTTTCCAGTTGTGACACCGTTGTAAAGCCACGAACCAAAATACTCCGATTGGAACGACCACGGCCCATTATTGCCCACAAACTCTAAGCCGACCATGTTCTGCCACGTGCCCTGCAATAAACCCGAGTCGGCGTAGATCGAGTTGAGCGGCCCAGGTGGACCGTTTCGCAAATCGCCGCGACTACGAAAACGTACGGCGGGAATCTGTGGGGATGTCGGGATGCCTGTAACGGGATCAAACGAAGTGTATGTGTTGCGTAGCCCCATCGTTCGGGCAGAGATTCCCAAGTGGAGCAACTTTCGGCCCTCGTCCTCATAGACGGGTAACACCACAAAGCGTCCAACGGTTTGGCTTCCTCCGCTGGCGTTCGAAAATGCGAAGGGGTTGGCCGTATTTTTGAACTCACCCACCTGCCAGGCAACCCGCCCATCGTAGGCGTTATTCATAATCTGAATGCCGGGAAAAAATCCGTTATTAAATGGGCCTTCAAATGCATCCTGGCTGTAGGAACGCTCCATGAAGTTGAGCCAGCGACTGCTCGTGAGATGTTCAAATCCATAGGGATCCTTCTGATTGCCAATGCGCACTGTGCCAAGAATTGGCAGTTCTCGCATCTGCATCCAGAGGTCTGTGACTGCTGTCAGCGGGCCTGAATCTCTCTCCGTTGGGTAGGTTTCGTTGTTGACATTGATCTGGTTGACGAAGTCATACTCGCAGGCCCAGTCATAGACCTCGTACATCCGACCCTCGATACGAATTCGGCCGCGACGCATGTTGACGGTGTCGGCGAGTTGTGGATCGAGGCCACCCGTTTGAGGCGACTTGCTCGGCCCCGAGGTTTGCGAAAAGGCAACCGCATCGACCTGAGATCGCCCACCAATCTTGACTTTGAAATCTTTGTGCTCCGACTCAGCCTGGAATGAGTGCGCCCACTTCGGCTTTAAACCCAGATCACTGCCAACCTCATATGGTTGATCTGGCTTTACATCCTTCGATTTCAAAGCTGGCTTTTCGCCGGGAACTGGCGCGGGCAATGGCAGTAGATTTTCCAAAGACTTTTTTTCCAGCTGTTCAAGCCGGGATTCAAGCGTTGCAACGCGGCGGCGTTCATCTTGAAGGGCGTCTGAGACATCGTCAAAAGAGGCCAGCGTTGCAGCTATGCTGGGGAGTTCAAGGCCTGGCGTATCGGCCGACTCTGCAATCACCAGATAGTCCTCGGCCCTCACCGTCGCAGGCTCACTCGCATTGAGCGTCAAAAGAGCACAGATAACGAGAGCTACTCCCGGGCCCCCTATGGGGATTGGAGGGAATCTCCAATGCCCGCAAGCGTTCAAGGCATCCCAGTCGCCCCTATAAAACATATCGATTCCTCTTGTGTAAACCAGATGATCGCTAAAGTCGGTCCTCTCATGTATCGACAACTTTGGCATGAATTTTCAGTGAAAATAGGGCTATCAAGATCTTCATCGCTATGACTTCGCAGCCCGTTGGTTACTTGGGGTAGATGGGCTACCCCCTCTGTGCCAATGATGGGTGAGACACCTGCCTTTCACTGAATCGTGTCAAATAATCTTCGCGAAGACGGCGAGCGTCGACACAAATATGAGGAGGTACATGGGAAAGAGCCCAGTCGAGTCGTGCGAGTCTGTCAGATGATGGGTAGATGAATCGTGATGATCGTCCCCCACCCCAAGCGACTCACGAGGCCAATTCGGCCGCCATGCCGCTCGACGATCGATTGACAGATTGCTAACCCCAAGCCGCCACCACGTCGTGTATCAGCGCGATTGCGAGCGGCATCGGTCTGATAGAAGCGGTCGAACACACGGGCCAAGTGTTGCTCTTCGATGCCGCAGCCAGTGTCTGTAACACTTAAAACGACTTCACCATTTTTGGGGCTCATAATCAAAACAGTGATTCGCCCGCCCTCCACAGTGAACCGCAGGGAGTTGTCGAGAAGATTGCTCAGAACCTGCCGGATCTGAGCCGCATCACCGCTAATGAGTGTGTTGTGACCAGGGGCCCGCGGGTCGATCCAAAGCCCGTCGGCGAGCGTCAGCGTTAGTGTGATCCCACGATCTTCAGCCACACCGGCAAACATCGCTACAGACTGTCGAGCAATCGCTGCGATACAGATAGAGTCTCGGGCAACGGTACGCGTCTCGCTGACCGTTTCGGCTAACAATAAAAGGTCGTTGGCGAGCTTGGAAAGCTGACGCGTTTCCTCTAGGACATCGACCAGCGATTCGCGGTAGTCTGCGGGGTTCCGATCCTGCGCCAGTGCCACTTCGAGCGAACTCTGCATGGCCGAGAGCGGGCCCCGCAATTCATGGGCGGCGTCGGCCACAAACTGCTGCTGCCGCTCAACGTGCCCAGCGACCTGATCGAGCAATCGGTTGATCGTAAGTGAGAGGCGATCGAGTTCGTCCCGCGTGCCGTGCACCTCTAATCGATCCCCCAGTCGCGTTGGCTTGAGGCCTTCCGCTCGCGAAAGAATTTCACCTACAGGTCGCGTCGCGCGGAGGGCAAGCCAGTAGCCTGCAAGCGGCGTCAAGAGCAAGAGCATCAGGCCGACAGGAATCAAGAGCCGAGTCAGATCGTTGATATCCTCCTCGAGATAATCTGTCGACATACCAATGCGGATGTGGAAGGGTTCGTCGTCTGGATCGGTGATTCTCCGACGGGCAAAGCGATACGCTTCGACCTGAACAAGATTTTCGTCCTTCTCGTGTGCCACGGGCCACTCGATGACCTGCCTAGGACAGCTCTCACTTTTCCAGAGGGTTGTGCCTTTACCATTGAGCAGTTGTGTAAACCAGCCGCGTTCTTGGTGCCCCGTGGCTTTCCGACGCAGTTCGGCAATGACAGCATCGGTATCAGGATGCAAATCGCCGAGCGCAATCGCTATTTCATTCACTTCCCCACGTAGCACAACATCTGCTTCACGGTAGAGGGCCGTTCGCGTGCCGATGCGAACGGCGTA
>QWQJ01000069.1 GCA_003670865.1 Planctomycetota bacterium
CGCAGACCATTACGCTCACGCACCATCCTCTGATGACCCCGGTCCGTCGTCGAGTCCGTAGATTTTTAACTTCCGACGCAGCACCGAACGATCAATGCCAAGCAACTTTGCGGCGAGCGATTTATTGTTCATTGCCTCGACAAGCGTTCGCTCAAGGTGCAATCGCTCCATATTTGCCAATGTCGGCCAAGGAGCTTTGAGTCTGGCTAAGTTGCCGTCCGCTAAAACATCCTGATTCGCGGCCTTTGTTGTCGCTTGTGTGCTTGCCTCTGTTTCAGCATCCCTCTCGCCAGACAAGCCTGAGGCCGACAGGCTATCACCTCGCGATGGGATTGCTGCCACGGCTGGCTTTTTTGAATCCACTCGGTAAACGCCAGGCACTGATGTGGCCGAAACGATGCCCCTCATTTCTGCTGAGACGAGCTGCGGATGGCTGCCGGGGTCATGCTGTGGATCCAGGCTGTCCACAGAACTGCCACCTCCGGAAGTCATCAGGCCGGTGATTGCCTCGGGGTCTATTTCGTCCCCGGAAGAAAACATGACGGCGCGTTCTAAAACATTTTCTAATTCTCGCACATTGCCAGGCCAAGCGTATTGCTGCAAGACATGCAGCGCTTCCGGCGACAGCACACATGCCGGTATTTCATGTCGGACTGCTAACTCGGCTAAGTATCGCGAAGCCAGAACGGGCACGTCCCCAGGGCGATCCTTCAGCGGAAGCGTATGGATGGCAACAACATTGAGGCGATAAAAAAGGTCTTCGCGAAAACGTCCTTCTTTTACCTCACGATAGAGATCACGGTTGGTGGCTGCTAAGACCCGCACATTGACCGGAATTTCTTGGTGGCTTCCCACCGGAACGACGGTTCGCTGTTGCAGCACACGCAAGAGTTTGGCCTGCAACTCTTGCTCCATTTCACCAATTTCATCAAGAAAAATTGTGCCGCCTTCGGCAGCACGGAAGCAACCCAGCGTCGATGCCGATGCACCTGTAAAGGACCCCTTGGCATGACCAAACATGTGGCTCGCAAAGAGGGTTCCAGTCGTCACAGCGCAATCCACTGGTATGAATGGCTTCGACTGGCGAAGGCTATTGGCATGGATCGCGCGGGCAATGAGATCTTTGCCTGTGCCGCTCGGCCCCATGATCAACACACTCGACTGATGGGCGGCCACGATTTTTATATCGCGACGAACCTGCTCTGACCACGCAGACACACCGGCAATCCGCTGGATCGCCAGTTCGGCTCCTACATCTTTCGCTACGCTCAACACTGCGTCACATACCCCAAAGCTACGTGTGGACTGGCCGCCACCGACGGTTGCCAAGCCTGGAACTCGATTGTCTTCTTCGACCGCTTGCTGCCAAGGCCTCCACGCCTACCCATCGGTAGATCAAAACGCAGGCTCAAACGATTCTTACGGCCAAGAGGCCCGTGCCTTCCAAACCAGTTGTACCGATTCTAACGGTCTGGCAAAAATTTTTGCAGGGGGCCTATCGCCCGGCAGGGAAAGATGGGCAAAGATTGAGGTGGCCGTTGGCGTCGCATGGTCGGTTGCCAATCCACACCTCCTGACAAGCCTCTAAGAAACAACGCGATGCAGATTCCACAACAAACCGCTGCTTCTGACGCTTCTATTTCTGTTCACCGCTCGTTGACCGTCTCAGCCCGTAGCCAGCGACAACGCTCCTGGCTCTTGGTTGCCGGATTCTTGATCCTTACCGGTCTGGGATGGACTGCCGTCGACCGACTGCTTATTGGCCGAAGCCCGATTGTTGTTGGCATTCTGCACTCACAAACAGGCCCGATGGCCGTCAGTGAAAAATCGATGATCGATGCCGAGGTACTAGCCTTGGAGGAAGTCAATGCGGGAGGCGGGTTGCTCGGCAGGCAAGTCAAGTGGGTGATTGCCGACGGCGCTTCGGACTGGCCGACGTTTACCCGACAGGCCGAGAAGCTCATTCGCGATGATCGGGCCAACGTTCTCTTTGGTTGTTGGACAAGCGCCAGTCGCAAGAGTGTGCTGCCTGTTGTAGAAGCGGCAGATCATCTCCTTGCCTATCCCATGGCCTACGAAGGGCTCGAGCAGTCGCCCAATATTATGTACACGGGGGCTTCCCCAAACCAACAAATCACGCCAGCGGTTCAATGGTGCTTTGACACCCTTTCAGCACGGCGATTCTTTCTGGTCGGATCCGATTACATCTGGCCGCATTGTGTCAATGCGATCGCCTCCGATCAGTTGGCCGGTCTGGGAGCCGAATGCGTCGGCGAAGTCTATATCCCATTCGGAAGCACCAGCGTCGACGATGCTGTTGCCGCCATCATTGCCGCCAAACCTGATGTCGTGCTCAGCACCATTGTCGGGGATTCGGCAATCGCCTTCTTCAGAAAACTCCGTCAGGCGGGAATTCGGCCAGAACAGACACCCGTCGTCTCCTTTTCAATCGCCGAAGATGAACTGCGCACGATGTCACGCGACGACATGGTGGGCGACTATGCGGCCTGGAATTACTTCCAGAGCATCGATCGCCCACAAAACATCGCCTTTGTGCGTCGCTTTAAAGCTCGTTATGGCAACGATCGCACGACCTCCGATGTGATTGTTGCTGCCTACAACAGCGTGCAACTGTGGGCGCAGGCGGTGCGGGAGGCTGGCACCTCAGATGTCCGCCGCGTCCGTAGCGCCCTGCGCAATCAAAGTCTTGACGCACCCGAAGGGATCATTTCCGTCGACCCAGAAACTCAGCACACCTGGCGGCCAGTGTTTATCGGACGCATTCGGTCGGACGGACAGTTTGACATTGTCTGGTCGAGCCGGACGGCCGTCCGACCTGTGCCGTTTCCGATTTCACGGTCTCAAAGTAGTTGGGAGCAGTTGGTGAAAGATTTTTATCAGGATTGGGGTAACAAGTGGGCCAACCCAACCAGCAGCACAGGACAGAGCCGACCGGTAGTTCCGGCGTCTGCAAACACCCCTTCTGGGAAGATCTCGCCAACGGCCGAAAGAAAGTCTCACCAATGACACAATCATTCGGCTTGCCCACCCCCAGTGCCCTTGCTCAGCAGTCGACAGCACCGCCACCTGCCTTCAATGATGCCTCCATGCCGCGTTCAATTGCTGGCCGATTACTCTTCTGGTTTCTTGTCATTGCACTCATTCCCTGCGCTATCCTAACGGCAATCACGGCACGGATTGCCTCAACAGCCCTAGAAAATTCTGTACGCAATAATTTGATTCAGATTGCCGCCGCGAAGGCCACTGAATTAGAGGCCTATGCGCAAGAGCGGTTGCGGGATGGCACGGCGCTTTCTCGTTCTCCAAGCGTGATCAATGCCATCCCAGAACTGTCAGCCACCCTGGAGCAGTCCGGGGTGTCTCTTCCCAACGCATTGCGAGCGAGTTCCTTGAGTGAACCAAGGCCGATTGACACCTTTCTTTCCTATGCAGCCAAGGCCTTTGGCTACAGCACTGTGCTCCTCATTGAAAATAGCGGTCGAGTGGTTTTTTCACTAGACGACTCCGTGCCCCTCGGTGCCTCGCTGCTTTCTGGAACCCTTGCCACATCGGAACTGGCGATCGGCTTTGACCGCTCCCGCACGCTCCTGCAATCAGAGCTTTCAACCTTCCAGACCTACGGAAAGTCGGGCCAGCCACTGGCCTTTGTCACGACCCCGATCTTTTTGAATGGAAAAGTCATTGGGGTTTTAGCCATGGGATTAGGACCCAATCGCATCTGGAAGGTACTCTCTGATTTGAGCGGTTTGGGCGATACAGGGGAAGTCATCACCGGTGAGCGGATGGGTGACAATGTTCTGGTCACTGCCCCACTACGCCACGCTCCTGATGCGGCCTTTCGCATGTTGATTCCGCTGGGTTCTGCCGTTGGTTCAACGATCCAGAAAGCCGCCAGCGGCCAACGCGGCTACGGCACGGCAAGTGACTACCGCAACCAAGAAGTGGTAGCGGCTTGGTGTTATCTCCCGAGCTACCGTTGGGGCATGAATGTCAAACAGGATGCCACAGAGGCGTTTGCACTCGTACGATTCCAGCGAATGGCGATCATCGCCTTGTCGCTGGCGACCATTATTGGAGTCACGCTCGCTGCTCTGATTGTAGCCCGCACGATAAGCAATCCAATACGAACAGCCGTTGCGGTTGCGCGGCAGGTGGCGAGCGGCGACCTCCGTGCGAATGTTGGTATCACATCCGATGATGAAACCGGTGCCTTACTCACAGCCATTCAGACCATGACCAACGATTTACGGGGACTGATCGGACGCATCCAGAAGTCATCCGTTGCACTGATCTCAACTGCCACCGCCATCCAAGCCACAAGTAGCGAGCAGCAGCAAGTGATTGCCGATTACGGTGCCTCGACCAGCCAAGCTGTCGCGGCTGTCAAGCAGATTTCTGTTACCAGTCAGGAACTTGTTCGGACAATGACTGAGGTCAACGACATGGCAGCCCATACCGGCGCGATGGCTGCCGAGGGACGAGGCAACCTTTCCGGCATGGACGGCACCATGCGGCAGTTGGCCACGAGCACATCGTCGTTCGGGGCAAAGCTAGCAACGATCAGCGAGCGGGCAGCCAATATCAATCTGGCCGTTACCACCATCACCAAGGTGGCTGATCAAACGAACCTACTCTCGATCAATGCGGCCATCGAAGCCGAAAAAGCCGGAGAGTATGGCCTCGGCTTTCTCGTTGTAGCTCGAGAAATTCGCCGCCTTGCCGACCAAACCGCCGTGGCCTCACTCGACATTGAGCGGATGGTGAAAGAGATGCAGTACAGCGTCTCGGCAGGTGTCATGGAAATGGATAAATTTGCCGAGCAAGTCCGGGTGGGCGTGCAGGAAATTGGGGACGTTTCAGGCAAACTCAGCGAGATCATCTCGGGGGTTCAGGGTATTTCTGGCCGCTTTGGCCAGGTCACTGAGGGGATGCGAGCGCAGTCGCAGGGAGCTGAACAAATTCGCGAAGCAATGATCCGCTTGGCAGATGGTGCCGCCCGCACAGCGTCATCGCTCAACGACTTTAACAGCGCCACAATCCACCTACGCGGCGCTGTTGGCGACCTTAAGGAGGAAGTCTCGCGATTCACTACTTGACGCCACGACTTCCCGTCGGAAGTCCGCTACGCTGGTATTGGATCGCACGACCACCCATGCAACTCCTCACTTTCACCGTTGCTGGCCAAACCTATGCCATCGCATCCCGAACGGTGATCGAGGTTTTACCGCTTGTTCCAGCAAGACCGATTCCTCTTATGCCTGATTATGTCAAAGGTATCTTCACCTATCGCGGACACTTGGTGCCCCTCATCGATCTGGGCAGGCGACTGGCCGCAAAGCCACTTGCCGAAAGGCTGAGCACGCGAGTTATGGTCGTTGAATTTGATCCCGTCCATCGGTCACCATCATCGGAGCCCCCCTCGGCATGCGTTCGCCTAGGACTCGTGGCCGAGAATGTCATATCCATCTGTTCGGCTCTCGACGCCGATGCTTCTTTTCCGGCAATGGAGTTGCCCGACGCCTTATTTTTAGGCAAACTCTTGCGGATTCGCGGCCAGACAATTCAGCTGTTGGTGATTGAGCACATCCTACCTCCAGCCATTCTTCGCGGACTGTTTCCCGCCACCGCCGAGGCGAAGTCGCCATGACATCGCTCCACAAAACGACCTCGCCTGCCTCTGAAATAAGCACTGCTGCAGATCTGCTGCAGCAGTGGATTGGTCTCGACCCCAGCACCATCGGACTTGCGGCCATCGATCGCGCGGTACGAATACGAATGGAATCGATTGGCCAGTCGAGCCAGTCAGATTTTGTTGCTCTTGTTCGCAGCAACACGATGGAGCGAGATCGATTGGTCGAAGAAATTGTCGTTGCCGAAAGTTGGTTTTTTCGGGATGTTCAAGTCTTTGATTTTGTTCGGCGTTTTGCCATTACTCTTGCATCGATGCCGCATCGCACGCCAGTTCGCATTCTGTGCGTGCCCTGCGCTGCCGGGGAAGAGCCTTACTCCGTGGCGATGGACCTGCTCGACGCTGGTCTTTCAGCAGATCAGTTTACGATCGACGCCATTGATGTCAGCCAGCGAGCCTTGGAGAGAGCCGCTCAGGCCCGCTATTCGCCCAACGCTTTCCGAAATGCCGACCTTGCCTTTCGAGACCGCTGGTTCCTCCGTGAACGTGGCGTCTGCGTGCTGAACGACGCGGTAAAAGCATGCGTGCATTTTTTCTGGGGAAACCTGCTTGACAAAGTATTTCAAACGCAGCACCCGTCCTACGACATCATCTTTTGCCGCAATCTACTGATCTATTTAACCAGTCAGGCACGCTGGCGAGTCGAACAAACGCTCGACACACTCCTTGTACCGGACGGCCTGCTCATTCTGGGTGCAGCCGAACCAGCGATCCTCAAGGGGGAGTGGTTGCCGGCAGGAGCAGCGTCTGTCTTCGCAATCAGACGAGGCGTGAGGGTTGCCGACAAGACGATTAGCCGTCGACACAGTGTGCCCACAGACACTTCACAACCCTCGATCAGACCAACAACTCCATCGGTCCCACCCGCAGTGGTCAACGCAGATGCTGCTCAACCACACATTCAGGCGTCCAACCAAACCCTTGAAAGCGTTCTTCACGAGGCAGGAGTCTTAGCCAATAGCCATCGCTATGCCGATGCCTTGGCGATGTGCCACACGCACGAAACAAAGAACGGTCCCTCACCAGAACTTTTCTTCTTAATGGGCATCCTGCACCAGTCAGTTGGAGATCTCGATCGTGCTGAGGGTTGCTTCCACAAAACGCTCTACCTTGATGGCTTTCATGAAGAAGCACTCTTGTCCTTGGCGCTCTTGGCGTCACAGAGAGGCGACACACGCATGGCAGAAAAGTACCGCCTATCCGCAGCACGGGCCTTTGCACGAAAGGCATCTTCATGACCACACATCTTCCCATTTCTAACGAGCAGCATCCCGCTTTGAACGACGAGTGCTGGCGCCGAATCGGCATCAGTGGGGACCGCACGTGCCCCGAACTAAAAACCTTCATTCACTGCCGCAACTGCCCTATTCTGGCGGCGGCCGCCAGCACATTCTTCAATCGCAATGCACCCGAGGGCTACCTTGAGTCGTGGCGAGCGATCCTTGAGGAGCCGGAAATTATTGTCCCCGCCGATGCTTCAAGTGTGCTTGTTTTTCGGCTTGATAAAGAGTGGATGTCTTTACCAACCACGGCTCTTGTCGAGGTGACAAACTCGCGCACTTTGCACCGGGTGCCGCACCGTTCCAGCACGATCCTCGAGGGTTTGGTCAATATTCGCGGTCAGATCCAGCTGTGTATCTCACTCCACGGGCTGCTTGGCTTGGAGACAGCACTGCATGCCTCTCACGATCTGCCCCGACAATCGCTGGACGATGACGTGGCCTTCGGGCCGAGTGCGAGGCTGCTTGTGGTGGAACGCAGCGGTGAACGGGGCTTAGAACGCTGGGTGTTTCGAGTGGATGAAGTCGCTGGCGTCCAGCGCGTTCCCCGGTCAGCCATGCGAGCAGTTCCCGCAACGGTGAGCCACGCTAGCATGCGATCGACGCTGGCGCTCTTTGACTGGCAAGGAAATGCTGTAGGCCTGCTTGACGAATCACGCGTGTTTGATGGACTGCATGCGTTGATCTCGAGTTAATTTTTTTACACGACTCCCACATCGCCGATGCTTCACTGAGTTTTTACGCATACCGCAGACGAGACAGAGGAATAGAACCGTGGCTGAAGATCTCAGTGGTTTTTCAATGCTTGAACTGTTTCGGCTGGAGGCCGAAAGCCAGACGGCAATCCTCTCGGCCGGCATTCTGGCGATCGAGGAACTCCAGCGATCTCCGCGGACTATTGAGTCTATGATGCGAGCCGCCCATTCCCTTAAAGGGGCTGCGCGAATTGTTGGCCTCGATCCAGCAGTGCGAGTGTCGCATGCCCTTGAAGACTGTTTTGTCGCCGCAGGGAAGGGGCTTTTTCGGGTACGCCCAGCGCACGCCGATCTCTTTTTAAACGCGATTGATTTTTTATCCACGATCGCTCGTGCCGACGATGCGCTCACGCCCGACAGCCCCTGGGCTTCGAAAGCCACATCGCTCGCGGCAGAACTTTCTGAAATGCTTCACTCGCCGGTGGTCGAGGCACCAGCAACGACTACTCCGCCAGAAACTGCCGTTGCGACACCGTCTCCCCAATCCCCTCTTCCCAACCGCACTGGCCCCGCCGAAAAGACGCTTTCTCGTGAGGCAGAGATTGGAACTGGCGCCGACGACAAAAACACTGCCGCTTCCGTAGCAGCAACCGCAGCAGCCGAGTCCCCCTCGACTGCGCAGATGACCGTGAAACATATTGAGCAGTCTGACAGGGTTGTGCGAGTGTCGGCTGACAGCCTCACGCGACTCGTTGGTCTCGCCGGGGAATCGCTTGTCGAGACCCGTCAACTACGGCCCTTTGTCGATTCACTGCTGGTGCTTCGCTCTTCGCAGGTCGATCTTTGCGATACGATTTCACTCCTTGAGGAAAAACTCAGGGCCGGCGACGTCGCGCTACCGGCTCCGCTAGCGGTACTGCTCGCTCGGGTTCGCGAGCGCTCCGACGCCTGCCTCGTGAGCCTGAGAAAGCAGGCTGAGGATTTTGAAAGCTTTGCTCGTCGCAATGAGGATCTATCAGGGCGACTTCATCACGAGGTCATCGCCAGCCGAATGCGGCCACTTGCGGATGGCATTCGGGGCTTTCCTCGACTCGTTCGCGATCTGGCCCGCACCCTCACGAAGCAGGCCCGCTGGGAATTGCGCGGCGCACAAACAGGCGTTGATCGCGACATCCTCGACAAACTTGAATCTCCCATTTCCCACCTCGTGCGCAACGCGCTCGACCATGGCCTCGAGTCACCACAGGAACGACAGGCCGCCGGAAAGGAGCTCATTGGAACGATTCGATTGGAAGCTCGGCACCGAGCGGGCATGCTGCAGATCACGCTCAGCGATGACGGCCGCGGCATTGACATCGAAAACCTCCGCAGCAAGGCCGTGACCCGCGGGCTTGTTGCTAAACAGGTGGCCGATCAGCTTTCAGAAGTTGAGTTACTCGAATTCCTTTTTCTTCCCGGATTTTCCACGAAGGATAATGTCACTGAAATATCTGGCCGGGGCGTGGGGCTGGATGTCGTGCAGAGCATGGTCAAGGCCGTTGGCGGCAGCGTTCGAGTGGCAACCCAACTGGGTCGTCAGACAACTTTCACGCTGCAACTGCCGATCACCATGTCGGTGATTCGTGCGTTGCTGGTCAGTATTGGCGGCGAGCCGTATGCCTTTCCGTTAACTCGTATTGATCAGATTATTTTTTGCCACCACGCTGACATCCGCACCGTCGAAGGTCGGCAATATTTTCAACGCGATGGCGTTTCCATCGGGCTTGTCATGGCTGCGCAGATACTAGAAACAAGTGCCACGGCCTCGACGGCGGATCCTATGCCGATCGTAGTTGTCAGTGACCGTGGACAACAATTTGGCATGATCGTGGACGCCTTTCTTGGCGAACGGGATCTCGAGGTGCGACCGCTTGACCCAAGGCTTGGCAAGGTACCCGATATCAACAGCGCCTCGCTTCTGGAAAATGGCAATCCCGTACTGATCGTTGATGTCGATGATCTTGTCCGCTCCATCGATAATGTCCTGATGGGCCGCCGACTCTCGCGCGTTGAATTTGAACGGCTGGCGGAGCAGTCGCGGAAGCGCAAGCGAATTCTGGTAGTTGATGATTCGATCACTGTCCGTGAACTCGAGCGACAGTTGCTACAATCACGAGGCTTTTCTGTCGATGTCGCAGTCGACGGAATGGACGGCTGGAATGCTGTCCGGGGCACTTCCTACGATTTGATCGTCAGCGATGTCGACATGCCGCGCATGGACGGCATTGAACTGGTCTCGTTGATCAAGTCCGACCCACTTCGAAAGGACATTCCCGTTGTGATTGTTTCGTACAAAGACCGGGAGGAGGACCGCCTGCGCGGCCTCGAAGCCGGCGCAAACCGCTACCTCACCAAGAGCAGCTTCCACGACGAGACGTTTCTCAATACGATCATTGATTTGATCGGCGAACCCAGCTCATAAGGACTCTCATCGCGTGAAGATCGGAATCGTCAACGACATGCGGGCAGCCTGCGAAGCGCTGCGACGGGTTGTCAATAGCCTGCCTGATCACGAAGTGGCCTGGACTGCTGTTGACGGTGTCGAGGCAATCGCCATGGCCAAGCGGGACAGGC
>QWQJ01000134.1 GCA_003670865.1 Planctomycetota bacterium
GGTTGCATGGCCGCTCCTCACCGGATCATCGCAGTCGGCCAATGTCAGCCGCAATCCCGCCTCGCGGGGCGAGCGCGGTCGCGACGCATTGGAGCGTACCAACACGCACGATTCATCAGCCACCATCACACCCCCGACGAGCCCACTTAAAACGCTGCGCACGCACGATCTGGCCCCCTGATGGGAGGAATCGGAAGGGCTTGAGCCCATAGCCTGTGGCCGCAGATTGATCTGGCGTCGTAACTGCCCTCCGGGTTCAATGCCTGGAATGCTCCAAGACACAGACCCACGTGAGTTTCCCAGCCGGTAGCCATCGGATGCCTCAAGTGGAATAAGCGATTCCTCCCAGCTGATTTCAAGCGATGTAGCGCCGGACGTCAGTGATCCTGTGTTTCGCACTGTCGCGCTGTATTCCGCCACAGTCTCTACGAGCGCTTCGGCAGGACCCACGAGATCAAGCTCGAGAGAGGCAGTGGCAAGGGGGGCTGGTGACAAAGTAGCTGGAACCGTGGCCGCTTGAGTGGCGGGAAATGGAGAGGCCGGCACGGCGGGCGCAAAACCGGCCGGCGGCAAGAGATCAGGTGCCGCATCGAGAGTCGTTGCGACTGGAGCTGGAGCGAGAGCCGTTGCGACCGGAGCTGGAGCGAGAGCCGTTGCGACTGGAACTGGAGCGACCTGCACGCAGGCGGTGGCGCCACCTACAAAGACATGCGCTCCATCCAGAATTTCCACGCGGTGGCATTGCCGACCCGGTTCATCGAGCAAAAAATCGAGCGTCAATCGCCGCGATGTGCCAGCCGCCAGATCAATTGTTCCTTTTTGCTCGATTGGACTGGCCGATGCGTCATGGTGGTAGCCCTTATCGAAGTAATCCACGATCCGCAATTTTTCGATCGCCTTACCAGAACGGTTGACAATTTCCACTTCAAAGGCCACTCGGTCGCCAACGTTTGCCGCCAGCGGACCTGTAATTAAAACCGCCACGAGATCTTCCGCCCTCGATGCACCGGCAAATGCTAGCAGTGTTAAGAGCGCTAGCAGACAAGCCACAGTTTTTCGACGAAGAGGCGATTGAAACTCTGTTGTACGACACACCTCATGCATGCTCATATTCCTCCGCCAAGCCATACCGATCTGCCGGGCCACTTCAAAGGAAAAATGTACCACGCAGCCACTCAAACAGTGAACCGTAAAAACAAGGCTTAGCGGACAGATGCGCAAGCAATTGACTTTCAAGCCCTGCGTTCCGGCAGATACCCGGTCCCTCGGCACGCGATCAAGAGCCTGAATCGCCGCCACGATCGCAGAGCGTGCCCGATGCTCCGATGCTGCTAGTCCCCGGAACGGTGTCGGACAATGTCACCCTCAACCATATAAATCACATCTTCGGCGATGTTTGTCGCCATGTCGGCAATCCGCTCAATGTGCTTTGAAACGGAATTGATACGCAGTAAATTTTCTAACTTTTCAGGATGGGCGCGAATTCCCTGCAAGATTGTGCGTCGAATCTCTTGACGGGCCTTGTCAACCGCATCATCTTCCTCCCGTACTTGCCGGGCCAGTGACGGATCGGAATTGACGACCGCGTCCAAGCACTGCTTCACCATTTCTTGAGCCTGCATCGCCATCGTGCGGATTTCAGGCGGGAGTTCGCACGGCTCGCCAGTTGAGAGTTGCGAGACCCGCTTGGCGATATTTTTAGCAAGGTCACCCATCCGTTCGAGGTCATTGTTGATTTTGAGCGCGGCGACAACAAACCGTAGATCAGCTGCGACAGGCTGGTAGAGCGCGAGCATCTTCAGGCACTCTTCTTCGACCTCCACCTCCATTCGATCGATCTCTTCGTCACTGGCCATGACTCGCTGGGCAAGATGCGTGTCGCGATTGATCAGCGCTGTAATCGACTTCGAGATCGCCTCCTCGACAAGCGTTCCCAATCGGAGAATTTTTTCCTTTAAAAGCTCGACTTGGCGTTCAATGTGACGGGTCATATTGGGTTCAGTGCTCTTCTCAATGGATTACCCAAATCGCCCGGTGACGTAGGCTTCTGTTTCTCGGAGGATTGGCTTAGTGAATATTTCCGTGGTCGGGCCGTATTCGATCAAGCGACCAAGATACATAAAGGCCGTGTAATCGCTCGTGCGACTGGCTTGCTGCATGTTGTGAGTGACGATCAGCACCGAATACCGGCCCCGAAGTTCTTGAATGAGTTCCTCCACCTTCCCCGTCGCGATCGGATCAAGCGCAGAGCAAGGCTCATCGAGCAGGAGCACTTCGGGCTCGGCAGCGATGGCCCGAGCAATGCAAAGCCGTTGCTGCTGACCGCCTGAAAGGCCCAGTGCGCTGTCGTGAAGCCGGTCTTTGGCCTCGTCCCACAGGGCCGCCCCCCTCAGGCTTAATTCACAAACCTCATCCAGCACGCCACGATTATTCTCGCCGTCGATGCGCAGTGAATAGACGACGTTTTCGTAAATGCTCATCGGGAACGGATTGGGCTTTTGAAACACCATGCCCATCCGCTTTCGCAGGTCGATGACATCCATTCTCGGATCGTAGATCGAATCACCGTTGAGCCGCATATCACCGGTAATGCGCACGCTCTGCACAAGATCATTGAGCCGATTGACGCTGCGCAAGAGTGTTGATTTTCCGCAGCCGCTCGGCCCCACAAGGGCTGTCACTTTGTTGTTTGGGATCGGCATCGTAATTCCGTGGAGAGCCTGCTTTGAGCCGTACCACAGGTTGAAGCGGTCGATTTCGAGCACCGGATTTTCTGCCAGCACCTGCTCGTGCACCTCAGAAGGCACTTCGTGCCCAGCCGCAACGGCCAACAGGCGATCGGCCGAAGGCTGTGCGGCGGCCTGATCATGCGCAGCTTTGGCGTTCACGAGCATCTCCCGCGATAGAGTTGATTGCGACGGCATGGCGAAGAGTCTTTGGGTGCAGGGACGCAGTTTTGAAAGATCTAGAATGCGAACACATGTGAGCGACGACCCGCCCCGATCATACTTTAAAAATGCTGGGCAATGTAGCGTCGCTGCAAACGCGAGCGAAACCAGATTGCGGAAACATTTAAAAGGGCAATGATCGCCACCAGCAGGAATGTGATCGTAAAGACCATCGGACGAGCCGCTTGACTATTGGGGCTCTGAAAGCCGACGTCGTAGATCAAATAAGCCAGATGCATAAACTCCCGTTCGGGATGGACAAATGGAAATGTGCCGTCGATCGGCAATTCAACGGCAAGCTTCTTGACGCCCACAAGCATCAGCGGTGCCACCTCACCCGCTCCGCGAGCCATGGCTAAAATCAAGCCCGTCATGATACCTGGCAGGGCTCGCGGCAAAACAATACGGCGGATTGTTTGCCACTTGCCAGCGCCGCAGGCATACGAGCCCTCGCGCATCGAATTCGGCACCGCCGAAAGTGCCTCCTCGGTTGCTACGATCACAACCGGGAGCGTTAGCAATGCCAGCGTCAGTGACGCCCAGAGGAGGCCACCTGTACCAAATGTTGGCTGGTTGTCTGCCACAAGGCTGGCCTTGAAAAAGAGGTCGTCGATGCTGGCACCGAGCACATAGCAAAAGAAACCCAGGCCGAAGGCGCCGTAGACAATACTCGGCACGCCAGCCAGATTGTTGATGGCGATGCGAATGGCGGTTGTCATCGGGCCGCGCACGGCGTATTCGCGCAGGTAGAGCGCGGCCAACACGCCAAATGGGGCAACCAGCAGCGCCATGATCAGCGTCATGGCCACCGTGCCCCAGATGGCTGGAAAGACGCCCCCAGCGCTATTGGCCTCGCGCGGATCGTCAGCCAGAAACTCCCACCAGCGAGAAAAATACACGCCACACTTGCCGGCCGTGGAAAGGCGATTTGGTTGCCACGCCCGCACGATGAGAGCCAGCGGCAGGATTGTCTTTTCTCCTGAGGCAGTTACAAATTCAACGCCCCAGCCCGCGTTTTGATCGCGTAGGCTCGCTGTTTTGGCATCCAGTGCCATGGACTGCTCTGCCACACTCGCGATCACAGCCTTTTCGGCAACAACTGCCGAAAGATACGCCCGACTCTCGCGGCCGGCATTGAGATCAGCCTGCACCACTGCCAGTCGGGCCGCCCTTAACCGTCGCTGCAAGGCCCCGCGATCATGCCTGTCGATCCAGAGTGCCTCGCGAAAACGCTTGCGTGCCGCAGGATGCATCTCCTGAAACGCTTGCCATGTCTGGCTAGCCCCTTCGGCGACAACACGTTCTTTGTCCAGAATTCGCAGCGGAAAGCCGTGAAACCTGCCCCCCTCCATCCGCTCCACTGCCGTGCCCCATTCGGGCCTGCTGGTGCTGGCAATCGCTCCCTCATCAAACCATTCATAGTGGTTGCCGGTGATATCAAAATTCGCGGTGCGCACCAATTTTCTGGCCACATGCATGGCGGTGCCGTTCGATCGATCAATAAAATCTTCTCGCCCCGTGATCTCACCAAGCACCGCGCGGCCGTCTTTTAATTCGACGAGCTCCATGGCCGCGGGCCAGAATGTACTCGCCCCTCGAATCATGATGAAGAGCAGGAGTCCTGTGATCATGGCAATCGCCAGGGCCAGTGATCCGCCCGTCAACCAAACCCACGCTTCCCCGTGCGCATTGAGACTTGAATGCGCCGATCGTAGCCGTCGAGGCCTAGGAGTTTTAAAGTTCATAAAACCTCCGTCGAAATCGCTGACGGACAATTTCTGCCACTGTATTGACGACAAATGTCATGGCAAAAAGCGTCAGGGCTGCCAAAAAAAGCACGCGGTAATGCGAACTCCCTCTGGCTGCTTCAGGCAACTCTGTGGCGATGGCCGCCGAGAGCGTCTGATAGCCATTGAACAGATTCCAGCCCATGAGTGGCGTGTTGCCTGCGGCCATCAGCACGACCATGGTCTCACCGACAGCGCGGCCTAATCCAATCATGACGGCGGAAAAAATCCCGCTGGCTGCTGCTGGCATGATCACTCGCACGGCGGTTTGCCATGGAGTCGCTCCGGCACCAAGAGAGGCACTGCGTAAATGATCCGGCACACTGGAGAGTGCATCGTCAGCGATCGTAAAGATCAGCGGTATGATCGCAAAGCTCATGCCGACCGCTACAACCAGCGCGTTGCGCTGGACATACGTGCCAAAAAGACTCCCTCGCGTGTCGAGTCGCAGTGCATCTAAAAACATGGCCGCCGCCACAGCCAACGACACGGCGCACACAAGGCTGATGCCAAGCATCACCAACGAAACAATCGCTGCCTGACGCTGCGACCAATCGAAACTCTTGCGACGCAGCCAGGGATTGACGAACCGTCCACTGAGCAGTGCTGTGAGAACGCCTGCTAAAGGGAGGAGTGCCAATACCCAGCCGCCCAAGCCGCTGCCCCCGCGACCGTTGAGCCAGGCGCGAAAATCGTTCTGGAAAAGAATCTGTTCGACCAGTGGAGCGGCACACCACGCCACCAGCACGCCCGTTGGCAAGGCGACTAATCCAATGACAGGAAAGCGCCAGCCACTCAGTCGGCTGCGCACGCCAGCGGGCAAAAGTTGCCAGAGGTGCGCCCCAGCGATCAGGGTCAGCGGCACAGCAAAAATCCCGGTGATCACTGACATCACTGCCTGCTCAATCAGCGGCGCAAAAATAAGACCGGCAATAAACCCCAAGACAACGCTCGGCAGGCTGGCCATCATCTCAATCGTGGGCTTAATCCGGGCTTTCCAGCGAGGGTGCATGAATTGGCTGGCATAGAGGGCTGCCAGAATCGCAACCGGCGCGGCAAACAGCATTGAGAAAAGGGTAGCCTTAAACGTGCCAAAAATCAGTGGCACCAGACCAAACTTTGACTCAAACGATTCGTGTCCTGTTGTTTCCCACGCGTGTACGGCAGTGGGATAATTTTCATACCAGACTCGACCAAACAGCGATCGTGCTGAAACCTCCGGAAAACCGGCGTCGAAGCTCCAGGCACTAACGCGAGAGGCATCAGCCGCCAGAAGCTTATCTTCTCTGGGCGAGATGAGAAGTTGGTCGGCTGGCTGAACCAGTATTCCCGCAGCCGTGGCTGGCACGCTGAGCACGGTTGCTGCGGTAGTGGCCTGCAACAGACGAATTGTGCCGCTGCTATCCGCAACGGCAAACAGGCGAGAACGCGGTGATACGGCCAAGGCTGTGACTGCCGCTATTTCGCCGGCCCGATTCGATCCAGACGCTGGTGGAAAGATTTTTGCCGCCACCATTTGTAACCCGTCCACAGCCTCCGCGGTGGCCGCTCGAATGGCAAAGTATGTGCTCACCGTTCCTGTCGTATCGGCCACTATCAGCGATGTGCCGCCAAACAGTCGGGCCACTGCCACGACTTCCTCACCTTCGGCGGTAACTCGAAACGATTCCATCAACCGCGGCGATTCCACATCACGAATCTCATACCGCAGAATCTGTCCATTGGCAGCAATCACAAAGAGTTGGTCGCCTAGTTCCGAAACTCGCACA
The DNA here is from genome assembly GCA_003670865.1 of Planctomycetota bacterium. Lineage (GTDB taxonomy): Bacteria > Planctomycetota > Planctomycetia > Pirellulales > UBA1268 > BAIKAL-G1-2R. Next base: position 6,505 of record QWQJ01000134.1, read on the forward strand.
AACCGAACTCTTGCTGCTGCCCTCATTGGCCCTTCTTGTGAATGATCCGCGACCGGGTCGTCAATGGGCTCGGCCACGGGCTCGATCGTGGCCCCCAAGGATGTCACGACCATCTGATCGGTGAGCAAATTACGCCGTGTCAACACCGTCTCTACCCGCACGCGGCCCTGTTCATCAAGGGCTGCTACCAACGGCCCGCTGGCGAGCGGCGTGATGTCTACATCGATCACACGGGCAACGAGCTCACTCGACGCCTGCTCGGCCAACTCGGTGATCAGGGTAACTTGAGTGTATTGACCATTCGTATTATGCACGATCACCTTGCCCTGCCAATGGTGGGATTCTCCGCGATTGATGGCGGGCATGCCGGGCGGCAGATCAGTGGCTGCTAAAAAAGTTGATTCAAGCCCAATGCGTCCACTGCGAAATGAACCGTCGCCAAAGCCCACGACTGCAGAAATGGTTCCGGGGATGACCCGGATCGCGGTGGCTCCGGTTAAGCCGCAATCGGCCGCCGAGCGATCCACAAGCGGCTCTCCGTCGGCGACGCCAAAGACATGCAGGTGACCGGCTGTAGCATCCAAGAGCCAACCCACGCTGCCCGATTCATCCGTGCCCAGAGCGGTTGCCGCTGTAGGAGTGTGTGCAAGTGGCGTTGTGTGTGCCCAACCAAACACAGCCGAACGAAAGAGTGGCAGTGCCACCGCCAGCAAAAACATACCCACCAAAAGCACAGCCACAATGGTGCTGATACCGCCGAGGGTGATCAGGATCCGTGCCAAGCGGTCTCCCGCCTTCACCCACGGGTGGGTCGTGCGTCGCCGCGGGCGACCCGTAAATGTGGCCTTGGATTGCATGGCCGAGTATAGCCCTCGCGGGCGGCGACTTTCTGGAGCAGCCAATCGCTCAGGGATTTTTAAGGCCAATGCTTTCAAGTGCCCGCTTGGCCACTGGTCCAGTTACCGGCAAATAGCCATCTTTTTTGACGTCGGCCTGACCGGTGCCGCTCAGCACATATCGCAAGAACTCTTTCCGCAGCGGATCAAGTTGGCTGCCGGGCTTGTAGTTGACGCTGATGTAGAGAAACCTCGCCAGCGGATATTCTCCGGAATAGGCAAACTTCGGCTCTGGCGGAATAGATGCCCCACCCGTTTTCAGGGCAAGCGGCACAGCCCGCACATCGGAAGTCTTATAGCCAATGCCGCTGTATCCGATGCCAAATTTGTCGCTGGCAACCGATTGCACGACCGACGAACTGCCCGGTTGCTCTTTGACCGTTGGCTTGAAGTCGCCTTTAAAGAGCGCGTTTTCCTTAAAGTAACCATAGGTGCCGCTGGTGGCGTTGCGACCATAAAGACTGATCGGCTTATCCTTCCACTCACCGTCGAGGCCCAGTTCGCCCCACGTGGTGACGTCGTTCTTTTCACCACCTTTACGGTTCTTGGAAAAGATGGCGTCGACTTGTTGCAGCGACAGACTCTTGAGGGGATTATCTTTGTGAACAAAGACGGCCAGCATGTCGATAGCCGCAGGCACAACCGTGGGCGGGTAGCCGTGCTTCTCTTTAAAGGTGTCGATCTCCGTCGGTTTCCAGTCGCGGCTCATGGGACCAAAGGTGCTGGTGCCCTCGGTAAGTGCCGGGGGTGCCGACGCCGAACCCTTCCCTTCGATTCCCTCAGTGACGCTGGGATAAAACTTTTTAAAACCCTCCGCCCACAGGCTCACAAGGTTGTTCATCGTGTCAGAGCCAACACACTTAAGCGAGCCAGCCACTTCTCCTGAGACTTTTTCATAGGCTTTGAGCGCGGGGTCGATTTCTTGCCCGCTGACCTGAGAAAAACTGACCGCAGCCAGCCAGCAGGCCACGAACCGCAGACTTTTTTGCCATCCAATCATGATATTTCTGATCCGCTTGGGGATGGGTGTGTTGTTATGCATTGACAGGGGTTCTATTGCGTTTTGAACCGAGAATCTCAGAGGCTCAAGCGGCAGCGGGCTCGCCCGGCCTTCAGCGGCCAACGGTATAGCCTCTGATTGTGAGCGTTTCATGAGCGATCGTGGGCAACGCTCAAGAAGGCTCGAAAAATGGCCGGGATCTCTAGTCCACTGCAGACTACGGCCTTTGCAGAGCTTATTCCTAATTGCTTTTAGTTCTCGTCGATACGACGCAGGTAATCGATGCTTTCGCGAGCGATTCGTTCTGGACCCAGCGAGTAATCAAAGATCTCAACGCTCATCCAACCGGCGTAGCGGATCTCCGCGAGGGCAAGAAAAATCGGGACAAAATCGATCGCTCCAAAGCCAGGGCCCTGCAAGTTTGTGTCGTTGGCATGAAAGTGCTCCAGATGCCGAGCGCTGGTGCGAATGATCTCAGGAATGGAAAGCGACTCACTCGACATTGCCCTGACATCGAGATGCAGACGCACGTGTGGAGAACTGATCCGCTCGATCAGTTTGCAAGTCTCATCAGCCGTTGTCAGCACGTCTGTTTCGGCGGGAGTGAGTGGTTCCAGGGCAACCAGCGTGTCAGTGGTTTCAAGCACGGGCACCAACCGGGAAAACACTTCATAGAGATAGTCGCTGGCCTGCTCCAAGGAAACGCCAGGAATCAGGCTGCGTTGCTTTGGTGAACCAAACACCAGCACGCGTCCGCCAATGTCGGCGGACAGTCGAGCCAGTTCGCCAAGATAGTCGACGGTACGCTGCCGCACGGCCGGATCGGGATCGGCCACATGGAGGCCTTCGGTTTGTGCCAGCAACCAGTGGAGGCCAACGCACTCAAGGCCTGCTCGGGCAATCGTCCGGCGGATTTCGCTGCGGCTGTGCGGCGACAAATCGGTGGCCCGCGATGCAAGCGTAAAGGGGGCCAACTCGATCCCTGCATAGCCGCACTCGGCGGCAAAGTCGCAGGCCTTGGCAAGCGGCCAATTGACAAAGGTTTCATTGCAGATGGCATACCGCATGGTGACTCTCTCTCACTTGACGGTGGCACATTTTCCGGTTCGAGCTGATTCATAACAAGCCGTAACAATCGCAACCGCTTTGCGACCCTCGCGACCATCGAGCGACGGTGATCGACCGGCAGAAAGAGCCTGAATAAATTCTCTGAAATTGCGTTGGTGGCAGATGTCTGCAATGGCCATCGGATCGGCCGCACCCCCCGATGTGGTACTCGCCCCACTGAATCGGCCCCGCGTGGCGTCGTCATCGGCTTTAGCGTCGCGAAACTGCCACGCGGTTAATTGCTCTTCAACAATCTCGGCGGTTCCGTCGCGGCCCCCAAACAAAAAGCGACGCAACTGACCAGGATAGAGACTCGTGGCGGCAAGGATTTGCCCCAAGGCACCGTTTCGAAATCGGAGAACCGCCACGCAAGTGTCCTCCACTTCGAGGCCGGCCGTGGGATGCGACCGCGTTGCCGTCAACGCCAGAACGCTCTGAACCGGATTTTCACCTGCTCCTAGCTCCGGCATCGTAGCCGCGACAATCCACTGCAGTGCATCAACGCTGTGAATTGACTGATTCATTAAGCTGCCGCCACCATCAAGGGCCAGCGTGCCTTGCCAGCGGCCGGCTCCATAATAAGAATCGTCCCGCCACCACGGCACAGAACCGACAGCCACGGCAATCTGGCCAAATCGTCCGGCACGAGCAGCAGCATGGACGGCTTGCACAACGGGGTTGAATCGCTGCGGGAAAATCGCCCCGAGCGTGACGCCGGCTTTGCTGGTAGCCGCGAGCATTCGATCGATTCGTTTGAGCGATATCTCCAGCGGCTTTTCGCAGATCACGTGAATGCCCCGGCGAGCGGCAGCGGTCACAGCATCAAGATGTGCTCCTGAGGGCGTGGCCACGGTGACAAAATCTAATTTTTCGCGACGCAGCATCCTGGAAGTATCGCCGTACCACACGCAGTTAAATTCCTCGGCAAATGCCCTGCCTTTTTCTTCGGTGCGGCAACTAGCAGCGACAAGCGTGATGCCGTCGATGCCAGCGAGAGCGCGGGCGTGCAGCCGAGCAATGGCCCCAATGCCAATAATGGCGACACGCATCAAGTGGGACTCCTTGTCAGAGTAAATAAACAGGCCAGCAACTGCACTATTTTGAAGGCACGTGCCCGCGCAGATTGGAGCCTATTGTGCAAGGACTTGCACGGCCAGAGAGCCTGTCCGCTTGGGAAACACCACCGTTTGAGCGAGTGCCCCTCGACCGAGGACTGTCAACAGGGCAGCCAGCCAGAACATGAATCCCGATCGTTTCTTATTTGGGTGTGTAGAAAAAATCGACAAATCGATCCCAGACGCGATGACAGTAGGAAACGTGGCAGTCGTTGCCGGTGCTCGCGCGACCGTTGCATGGCCCCCCATAGATTGGACCGCCAGATGGCTTTCCTCGAACGCCAATAAGATCATAGGGACAAGGTGGCAGGCTTGGATGACACGGAGGAGGTGGCACACACGACGACAGGGCGCAGGGTTCCCTCGGACTGTGGATGCATTCCAGGGGAGCGTACCAGTCGGAGGGAGAATCACTGCGTTCGGGAAGCATCGTGGCCAGGATGGTTTCGGCGTCGACGCCGGTCGCGTCGGGGCTTATCTGCGGCGAGCCCTTGAGGGGATCGGGGATGCGATCGGCCGGGGATGGCTCCCTGGGATCAAGTCGTCTGCGCACTGGCCGCTTACCAGAACCCTTGACCGCAGGGGACTTCTCGGAAATGTCGTCGTCTTCGCCGATGTCACCGCGAGAGGAGTCAAATGAACCGGACGATTCCGCAGGTGAGTCGGCGGCTGACGAGGGCGTAAGGCCCGGATCCCCTGGCGTATCGATGCCTGCGATGACTGTCAACGCGATTGTGGCCGCGGCAATGGCTACCGTGAAACTCAAAGCATGCTGAAAAAGCTGCCACGCGCCCGTTGGCTGCGGCGTGAAACGGCGTGGTGTGCAAACTCTGGAACGAAACTGCAGTATCATGCAAAGGCCCTCCCATCGAACCAATCGGCTACCGGGAAAGCTTCGCTCAAGTTGGTTTTTGCACGATTTCTTAGCGATTTCGTTTACGCTGAGAAGTGGCGCAGAAAGGGTGAGCAGGGCAAGAGGCCAACAGGTTTGGGCCACGAGCTGTCGACGGTTTAGTTTGCCCTGCTTTCCTCAGGCTATGCAGGTACACAGTCATGATCCTCCCAGAACCAGCCGGACTGATTGAGTCGCTTGAGCGATCAGGATGGCGCACCGTCATCGTTGCCACGGGGGGTGGTTCGGAGGCGATTGCCCATCTGCTGACCACGCCAGGCGCCAGCAATGTCGTGCTCGAAGCAATCGTGCCGTATGCGTCTGGAGCGGTTGATCGCTGGCTCGGAGGGCCACAGGAGTCGTACTGTTCATCCCGCACGGCACGACGACTGGCGGTTCTTGCCTGGCAGCGAGCCTGTGCGTTGGGCACGCCCCCAGGCAGGGCTGTCGGTGCGGCCGTCACAGCCAGCCTGCGCACGCGGCAGCCGAAGCAAGGCCCGCACCGCATCTTTGTGGCAGTACAAACGCTGGCTTCAACCCGCGTGGCCACGCTGGTGCTTCTCAAAAATGCTCGCTCCCGTCGCGACGAAGAACAGATCGCAGCTGCTCTCCTGCTCAATCAGTTGGCTGAGGAGTGCTGCCGTCCACCAATCCATCGAGCAGAAATGCCGCTCCTCGAGGGTGAGCAGGTGGAGTTGGATCGGGAAAGTGCCGCTCTTGCGTGGCAGGAACTCTTCGCCGGGGTCCGCCGTATTGCACTCGCTGAAAGCGTCGATCAGACGCTTGCCCGTACTGCCGGAGCGACGCTCCAGAGCCCGCAAGCAACGCTTGTAGAAGAGGAACAAGTGTTGCCCGGACGGCTTGTTTTCTCCGGCTCATTTGATCCGCTGCACGACGGCCACAGACTGATGGCGGCAACCGCAGAAGATCGCGTCTCCCGACGCATTGAGTACGAACTCTCGATCACAAATGTTGACAAGCCAGCGCTTGACTACGTGGAAATACGCGAGCGACTGTTGCAGTTTTCCGGCCAGACTCTTTGGCTCACTCGGGCCGCAACTTTTCTGGACAAGATCGACATTTTTCCAGCCAGCACATTTGTCATGGGAGCCGACACCTACAAGCGACTGTGCGATCCCAAGTATTACGGTGGGTCGGCCGATGCGGCCGCCAGGAGCGTGCGGCACATTGCTGAGAGCGTGCGGGGGATCATCGTTTTTGGCCGTCAGATCGCTGGGCTTTTTGAGAATTCTGTGCAAAATGATGTGCCAGAAACATTGCGGCGAGTCTCATTATTTATCTCTGAGCAGGATTTTCGTCGAGACATTTCCAGCACACAATTGCGACAACAGGAACACTCTTCTACGAGTGAGCCAGATGATCACTCATAGAAAATCACTCCTTGCATGGATCAATCGCCTTGCCACAGCAAGCCTGACGGTTGCTGCTTGGATTGCGCTGCCCGCCACGCAAGCTATTCCACGAGCCGATGCGCTGGCCGACACCCTGAAGTTGCACGTCGGCGAAACGATTGACCTCATCGAACTCGGCAGCGGCAAGCGTTTTGTGCGGCCCACGCTGGTTGGCGTGACACACAACGGGGACGATGTGAGTGCCTTGCGTCTCAAAGCCGAAGGAGAAACAAAATCGATCAGCATCCTCTTGGCGGGCATTGTCAAGATCATCGCCCGTCGCGAAACGATCTATGAGAGCACAGTCCAGAAAGTCAGTGCCATGCATTTGCGGAGCCAGCGAACCAAGGAACTTTATGAGAAGCAGCGAGCGGAGTCAGTGCAGCGAATGCGGGTACATCACATTGAACCGTGGCCACTGCTGACGGCGGAGCAGCAGGCGGCCCATGTCGCTGCGCTCGAAGCATTTGTTGGAGAAGTGCGTCAGGCTTTTCCATCGCTACAAGTCAGCAACACGCATGAGTTTCTCGTGGCCACCGATATTCCCGCCGCCCAGATGGCCCCCTACGTGGCCAGCCTCGATGCCATGCACGACTTTCTTTGCGACCTCTACGGTATTCCTCGCGGCGAACCTGTCTGGAAAGGAAAGTGCTTGGTGCTGGCATTTCTAAAAGAAGAGGATTTCACCGCGTTTGAACACCGCTTTATGCAGACACAGATGAAGGGGGCCCACGGCATCTGCCACCAGACGAGCGACGGTCGCGTGGTGATGGCCTGCCATCGTGGCGATGATCCCTCGACTTTTGCCCACATGCTCGTTCACGAAACAAGCCACGGCTTCAATCATCGCTGGATGTCGCCAACGCATCTGCCCAACTGGCTCAACGAAGGCATTGCCGAATGGGCTGGCACGCACGTGGTGCCGGCGTGCCGCCAGGTGCCGCTTAAGGAAGCTCGGGCGCTTGAATTCATGCGGGCCCGCGGCACGACGGGGCCGGGGTTTTTTGACAACGGGCCAAACGCCCACATTGAGGCCGGACAATATGGCATCGCGTCGAGCATGGTGAAATTTTTAGTGGCTCGCAATCGCAAGAAGTTTGCAGAGTTTGTCCAAGGAGTCAAAGAGGGAACCAGCGTGGAGGAGAGTTTGCAGCAGACCTTCAAGGCCTCGCTCGACGAGGTTCTCAAGGCCTACGGAAAATCAATCGGTCTGCCGGGGCTCAGGCGCGATCCGCAGTAGGCGGCAGGTTATGAGTGCTTGAGCCTGCTGGCCAGACCAGCGCAGAGGCGTTCCAGTGTGATGCTGCGGTCTTCCAGGCCAATGTGGACGCGAATGATGCTCATGCCACTTTGATCCGCCATGGCTTGCCGGATCGCAGCATCAAAGTCTCCCTCCGTGCGCACCTCGTAGCCCGTGCCGCCCCCCAACACCTGCGGGAGGAGTTGATACTGCCAGGGGTTGATGTTGTTAAAACTGCCTTCGTGGATCAGTCGCTCTGTGCCGTAGCCCTTGTTGTCGAGCACGATCACCGTAACGGCAAGTTTGCGGTGGACGATCGTGGAGAGTTCCATGCCAGTCATCTGAAAGGCTCCGTCGCCGACAAGCGCTAAGACCTTCAGATCAGGCCTCGCCACCTTCGCTCCCAACGCCGCTGGCACGGCAAATCCCATCGATGTGTAATAGGCCGGTGCGATGAATTCTGTCTGCCCTCGTACGATTAATTCGCTCGACGCAAACAGAGCGTCGCCCACATCAGCGATCACGATGGTACCGTCGTCGAGCGACTCGTTGAGCCGTCGCACCAACCGCGTTGTGGTGATGGCTGCGTCGGGCACCAGTGTGAAGGGCCCTGCTGCCGCGGCCGGACTCATTGGCAGCGTACGCTGTGCGGCCTTGGGCTTGGCGAGGGCAAGCACGCGGAGAAAGTCTTCCAGCAGCACATGGTGATAGTGGTGGTGGCTGATTCGTAGCTCTTCGCTGCTGGCAAAGATGCTGTTGGTGGCATCGATTTTTGCGGTGAAAACACCTAGGTCAATGTCAGTGAGGATCGTACCGAGCAGAATCAGGCAGTCGCTTTCCTCTACAAACTCAGTCACCTCTTTGCGCCCCATCGCCCCCTCATAGAGGCCGATGTAGAGCGGATGCACCTCGCTGATCACACTCTTTGCAAGCATTGTGGCTGCGATCGGGATGCCAGAGGCCTCGGCCAACGCCAGGGCCTCAGCCTGCAGGCCGTAGCGATGCAACTCGACGCCGGCAATGATGACCGGTCTTTTGGCTGCCGTGATTCGCGCGACCGCCTCCTTGACGGCTTCGCTGAGGGCATCGGGATCGCTCTGGGCCTGCGGGCAAGTGTAGGGACGGATTTGCTCCGGCACGACAGTGACCATGTCGCGAGGTAATTCCAGATAGACAGGGCGTTTCAGGCGATGCGCTGTATCGAGCAGATAGTCAATGTCGCGAAAGGCCGTGACGGGATCGATAATCTCAAGGCTGGCCGCACAGAGTTTTTCAAAGACCTCCAACTGCGTGCCCCATTCTCGCACGCGGTGGTGCAGCAGAGGATTGTTAGCCCGTTCGCTTAAGCCCGGAGCCCCCGATATCAGCACGACGGGACTTTTTTCGGCAAAGGCTCCAGCGATTGAGTTAGCAAGACTCAAGCCGCCAACATTGTAGGTGACACAGACAGCGCCCATGCCGTTGACCCGCGCGTAGGCATCGGCAGCGAAGCCGGCGCAGTCTTCGCGAGTGCAGTTGACGAGGTCAAGCGGGCTGTGCTCCAGCATGCTATAGAAGGTTAGAACGTAGTCGCCCGGCAAACCGAACACATGCTTGATGCCGTAATCACTGAGGCGACGAATCAGATACTGACCGATCGAGAGGCTCGTGACGCTCTCGGCCCGTCGCACAGCCGGACGACCGGTTGGCCGCGACAATCCGTTATCGAGACTCGAACCCAGAACCAGTGCCATGCTAATTCTCCTCTGATAAAGCTGAGTCTGAAACGGTTAATCAGAAAACGGTCAAAACGAGCCACAAAAGTCTAGCGGGAGTCGGCCGCAGAGTTGTCACGGGGCTACTTTTTCTTTTCTCAGACGCCGTCGCCGACTGCCGAGCATTAAAAGCCAAAATCCAAGAAAACCGGCCACACAGGAGAGCACGACAACCGGCCTGCGGCCATCGTGATTCAGCCGCCAAGCACCAGCAGCGTGGACGATGCCCCAGATCACGATGCCAGCCATAATCCAACGAATGGTGCGCTCCGCTCCAGCAGGGCTTTGATCTTCTTTTGTAGGAGGGAACGTAGAAGGAGTATTGGACATAGCACTAGCTTAGCGGAGACCCGATCGAAAAGACTCCTGTAGGAGTCACAAAAAATTGCGGCCGCGCAAAAAAAAAGGCCCCCGGAACGGTCCAGATCTCAGGGGGGCGGAGAAGCTGAACCGTTTCCGGGAGCGATTGGACGAACAAATGTTGTGTTGTGTTACGTGTCTTTCCTCACCCTACTCTTGACTCGCAGCCTCGGCGAGCCTCCGTGCTGCCGCTTATCTGCAAGTGAGCCAAAAAACGCCTGCCGTACAATCTTTGGAAGCGGCGGGGAGACTAGAAAAGTGTTTTTGAGGGGTCAATGCCGTTTATAAAATATGGGCTTCATTGTGATGATTGGAGCCACGCGATCGTAGGCAGGTTTGGGATGGTTTGGAGTTCTGGGTGGCGTTAGAAGTGGGCATTCAGGGTAAACAGGCTATGCTAGGTCGAAGACCGGCCGAGAAGCATTCTAAAACCGAAGACTTGATATCAAACCATAGACCGTGAAAGTTACCCTCCATGATTGACACAGTGAGTATTGCCAAGACATCTGCGACCATTGCCGGGGCGGGGGTTCCGCCAACACCTGATGCTTGGAGTAGGGCTTTTGCCACAGCACTCCCCTACCGAGATTTTTTGGACAGGTACGCCACTCCCGATCAACGGGCCCGCTGGGACGCATTTCACTCCCGGGTTGCTCTGACAACCCAGCAGCAGACGCTCGTACGCAGCTTTGTGCGGCGGATGCCGGTGCTGGTGCTATGCGGTACGTGGTGCGGCGACTGCGTGAACCAGTGCCCAATTTTTGATCACTTGGCAACTGCATCCGAGGCAATCGATCTCAGGTTTTTAGATCGCGATGCGCTCCCTGAGATTGCGGCTCACTTAAAAGTTTGCGGGGGCCAACGGGTGCCCGTTGTCGCTTTTTTAAGCGAGGACTACGAATTGATCGCATTCCATGGAGATAAAACCTTGTCGGCCTACAGGGCCGCCGCGGTGGCCCAGTTGGGTGAGAGTTGCTCCAGTGGTGCCGTGCCTCCCCCTGCCGATGTGATTGCCGCTGTTGCTGGCGACTGGCTCGATCAGTTTGAGCGAGTGCAAATCATTCTGCGGCTATCGGGTCGACTGCGTCAGTTGCACGGCGACTGAAGACGGGCCTGCGGGAACCAGACGAAGTCGTCAATCATCGTGACACGAGACCACTGATCGCGTTAAGCAGTTCGAGATAAGTAGTTCCGCGATCAGTACGCCCGGCAGGACTTGAACCTGCAACCCTCGGTTCCGAAGACCGATGCTCTATCCAATTGAGCTACGGACGCATGGGCGAACGAGTATAGCAAATCCAATCGGTGTCACTCGCAGATATCTACGCCGCGGCTTTTTTAGTGTACGACATCTTGAGGTTCCTCCCTGATGCAGGCCCTTTCTAAAAACGCCCAAGTGGCGTCGAGAATGATGAGTAGGTCGGTATTCCGATCGGAATAACCGACTAGCTCTTCTAAGTCAGGTTGATCAGAGAGCCACCACGAATAAATTTCTACTTTTTTGGAAGGAGATAGAAGATTTCAAAGCCCATCGTTTCCCGGCAGGCGGTGGAGTTTTTATGGGCCTAAGGCAGGCGGCTTTGACCCAACCGCCATGCTCGGCGTATACAAAAAGGTAGAAAAGGACGTTTCGATCGCTATCTGACAGGGCCAGACGACTTCTCGAAACAGACGCACTCCCATGGGCTATGTCACGCTCCGTGTTTTACACGGCACCGATCGCGGTAAGATTTTTGGGCATCTTCCCACGCCCGTGACGATCGGCCGCGAGGAGGGCAACTCGATTCAGCTCAACGATGAGCGGATCAGCCGCTACCACCTCAAGCTGCAGGAAGACAACGACAAGATCGTGCTCACCGATCTAGAGAGCACCAACGGCACGAAGGTCAACGGAGAAGATATTCAGGTGCGCATCCTGCGGGATGGTGACATGATCTCGGTTGGCCGATCGCTTCTGCTCGTGGGTTCTCACAGTGACATCGATCGTCGCATCGGTGAAATTGCTTCCAAGATGGCTCCGTCGGAAGAAGCGCGAGCGCGACAGATGGGGGAGCGATTGCAGCGGATGGCATCAAATCATTCCGATGTGATTGAGGATGTCGGCGAGGTGCGATCTCCTTTGCTTCCGAGTGGGCCGCCGCCACTGCCTGAACGGCTCAGCCCGGCGCAGTCGGCCGAGCTTTCTGAATTGCTCGACTACGTACAGGCTGTGCTGAGAGAGGCTACCGAGGGGGCCGTCATGCGCCCGGGGAATGAAAAAGTAGAAATTGACTTTGCACACTGGCAGGCTTTGCTTGATCTGCAGGCCAGGCTGGCTGAGTTGCTGCGGCAGATCGGCGATCCTGCCTAAGACCCAAGCTCGTCGAACGATTCCTAGAATCAGCTCTGACAATTGATGTTGGCAGAGGCCATGAGACCTTGGCTGGGTTTCGCTACAATGCAGTTCCGTCCTCTGACGCGAGACCCTTGAGCGAGCCCATAGATGACAGCAGCTTTCACTCATCTCCACTGCCACAGCCACTACAGCCTGCTCGACGGAGCCAGTTCGATCGAGCGACTCATCGACCGCACCGTCGAACTCGGCATGAACGCGCTGGCGATCACCGACCATGGCAACCTCCACGGCGCTCTTGAGTTTTACGGCGCTGCGAGGGCAGCTGGCATCAACCCGATCATCGGTTACGAGGCCTACATCGCTCCGGGCAGTCGGTTTCACAAAGATGCCGGCAGTCAGAAAGACGCTAGCTACCACCTCACGCTACTGGCTCGCGATAAGATTGGTTTTGCAAACCTCTTGCAGCTTTCCACCAAAGCATTCTTGGAAGGATTTTATTTTAAACCTCGCATCGACCGCGAACTCCTCGAGGCCCACAGCGAAGGAATCATCTGCCTTTCCGGCTGCCTGTCCAGTGAGTTTAGCCGCTCGCTGATCGGCAGTTCAGGGCAGCAGGCGGAGTCGCTGGAGCAGGCCAGACAGATTGCCGGCTGGTTTCAAAAACTGTTTGGCGACCGCTATTTTATTGAGATCCAAGACAATGGTCTTGAGTTGCAGCGGCAAGTGACGGAGGCAGCTCTAGAGATTTCCCGTGAGCTTGGCATCCCACCGGTCGCCACCTGCGACTGCCACTACGTCAACCGCGAAGATGCCGAAGCGCAGGACATTCTGCTGTGCGTGAATACCGGCCGCTATCGTAGCGATGCAACGCGAATGCGCATGGAATCCAGTGAGTTTTATCTCAAGAGCCCCACGGAGATGCACGCGGCATTCGTGGGTATGGATCGCACAATAGCGACGCAGGCTGCTACAAGAACCCAGCACATCGCCGACTCCGTTTCGATCGAACTGGACCTCGGCAAGCGTCATTTCCCCGGCTTCGATCTGCCCAATGGCCAAACCGCCTCGGAAGAATTGCGGCGACTCTGCCTAGCAGGTTTACACAATCGCTATGCTTTGACAAAAAAACGCTGGCTCGACGGGACAACGCGTGCAGTCGCAAGCGACGACTCCTGCGATAACTCACCATTGCTCCACGAGCAGGTCATGTCACGGCTGAACCGCGAACTCGGCGTCATCGATACGCTGGGCTTTTCCAGCTACTTTCTCATCGTCTGGGACTTTGTGCGATACGCCCGAGAGAGCGGTATTCCAGCCGCAGCCAGGGGCTCGGGCGTTGGGTCGCTGGTGGCCTATTCGCTTTATCTTTCCCATGTCTGCCCACTTGAATACGACCTCCTCTTTGAACGCTTCCTCGACATCAATCGCTTAGAAGCGCCCGACATCGACATCGACTTCTGCAAGGAGAGACGCGGAGAAGTGATTGAGTATGTCAAGCGCAAGTATGGCGCAGAGAATGTTGCGCAGATCGGCACATTTGGCACGCTGGCTGCCCGCGCTGCGATCCGCGACGTGGGACGAGCGCTTGGCATGCCAATTCCACGAGTGGATGCGGTGGTGGCGCTGGTGCCCGACAAGTTGGGAATCACGCTGGAGACGGCGGCGGCTCCGGGCACGCAGTTAGCAGCGGCCTGCGAGGACGATGCTGAGGTACGTGAACTCGTCGATCTGGCAGGCCGCATCGAGGGACTGGCTCGCAATGTTGGCACGCATGCGGCGGCAGTTGTGATTGCCGATCGGCCGCTGGTCGAATATGTGCCGCTGCAGCGAGTGACCGGCAAGGAGGAAGTGATTACGCAGTGGGCGATGGGCGATGTTGAGCACGCTGGCCTGATGAAGATGGACTTTCTGGGCCTGCGTTATCTGACAGTGGTCGCCAAGACGATCGAGATCATCGCTGCCACCACAGGCACTCGGCCCGATCCCTTGGCTTTTCCACTCAACGATCAGCCAACCTTTGATCTGCTGTGCCGCGGCGAGACAAAGGGGATTTTTCAGCTCGAGAGTGGCGGCATCCGCGACCTGCTCCAGCGGATGAAGCCCGATCATTTTCTCGACATCGTGGCCGTCAACGCCCTCTACAGGCCGGGGCCTCTGGAAGGAGGCATGGTCGACGACTATGTCGCCGTCAAGAATGGCCGCAAGCGGGCCGAATATCGCCACCCCGTCATGAAGGAAGTGCTCGAGGAAACGCACGGCGTGATGGTGTATCAGGAACAGGTGATGCGGATTCTGGAACAGCTTGGCGGGATTGAACTCTCCAGCGCTTACACCTGTATCAAGGCCATTAGTAAGAAAAAACTGGAGACGATCGCCGCGTTTCGTCAGCAATTTGTCGAGGGAGCCAAGGCACAGGGCCTTGCCGTGGGACAGGCAGAGGAACTTTTTGGCCTGATCGAAAAATTTGCCGGCTACGGCTTCAACAAGAGCCACTCGACCGCCTACGCCTTGCTCGCGTGGCAGACGGCCTATTTAAAAACGCACTTTCCGCTGGAGTTTATGGCGGCCCTTTTGTCTGGTGACATCACAGGAAGGAATTTCAAGAAGAAGGATGCTCTTGTCGAGCACATAGAAGATTGTCGTCGCATGGCTATCGAAGTGGCCCCTCCCGATGTGAATTATTCGGGCGTCGACTTCACCGTGGTCGATGGGAAAATTCCCTTTGGTCTCTCGGCCATCAAGGGTTGTGGCGTGCCGGCGGCGGAAGCGATTTATGTCGAGCGGCAGCGGGGTGGGCCGTTCCGTGATCTGGATGATTTTTGTGGACGGCTGGATGCGGCAGTGGTCAACAAGACAGCCGTGGAGAGTCTCGCCAAGGCAGGAGCTCTCGATGCCTTGGGAGAACATCGCGGCGAGGTACTGGCCGGAGTGGAGCGTGCTCTAGCCGCCGGAGCCTCCCGTATGGCCGACCGCAAGAGTGGCCAAAAGAATCTGTTTGATGCCTTTGGGGATGCACAGCCGACGACCGCTCGGCCGCTCGTTAAGAGCGTGGCCTCGTCGCCACGGCTCACTGATCTGGAGATGCGCTCAAATGAAAAAGAAGTGCTTGGGTATTATGTTCACAGCCATCCGCTGGCCGAGTATGCCGACACACTTCTCACCGTCTGCACGCATGGCACGCTCGACCTTGGCCGGGCGCAGGCTAAGAGCGAGGTCGTGATTGGCGGACTGGTTGCGGCCCTCAAGCTTTCGAATACAAAACAGCCTCGTGCCGGTTCAACGCACACTCGTTACGGCATGTTTGACTTGGAAGACATGGATGGTCTGGTCCGATCGATCTGCTGGCCGGAAGACTATGTACGGCTGGGGGAGTTTCTCAAGCCAGATGCGGTTGTCGTCGTGTCCGGGTCCGTCGATCGCCGCACCGGCAGCGAGGAAACAAATCTCATCGTCAACGAGATCGTGCCGATTGCCGAGATCTGGAAACGGCCGGTGCGGAGCTTGACGGTAAAACTGACCGAATCCCTTCACGACATCGCCACACTCGATCGCATGGCTGAGATTCTTAGGCAACATTCTGGAATAATCCCTCTGCGGATCGTTCTAGACTTAGCGGATGGCCGCCGCGTGCTCTTGGACGCCGATCGCGACCGAGTGGCATGGTCGCCAGAACTCCACGCCGCCCTCAGCCAACTGTTGGGCGCGGGGTGCCTGCGGGCAGTAGTGACACTGGGCAATGGGGTGTCTAACGCGAAAAGGCGAGATGCCGAAGCGAGCCGTCGTGGGCCATCTAGCCGAAAGCCGGCCGGAGCAGGCCGATAAAGGGGAGGTCGCGTTATTGTCTTTCTTTATTGGCCTACCACGGCCATCAGCCTAAAGCCGCTTTGATGGGAGTTTGCATCCCATGTCCCTCATCGGGACCATGATTCAGCGGAAAACTTTCGGATTGCTTCAGTCTGTCGCTCATTCTACCCTTGCCCACAGAGTTCTTGTGTTTCCCATTTGCTCCACTGCTACGGGTGTTCTTCATGAACAGGCACCGTTTTGATTTTTGGATCCTTGCCCATCGCTCTTTTGTCGCTGTCTGCCTTGCCTGCTCTCTGGCGTGCTGGTGCGACTTGGCCCGATCGCAAGTCCAGCAGCAAGGTGGTGTGCAGCAAGGTGGGCAGCAAGGTGGGCAGCAGGCCGGTGGGCAGCAAGGTGTTGGTAACAATGGCAATCAGGCTGGTGCGGGCGGCGTTGTCATCGATGCCCGCGGCGTCCTGCGAGTCAACGCCGTGCTGGATGCAGGACTGTCGCTGCCGCAGCGAAAAGCAGCAGTTGCTGCCCTACCCGCCGAGCTTCAAAAACGCTCGAAGTTGCGGAAAGTCGCGCTCTCTCGACTTGAGGCAGAGGTTGCCAAGGCCGCCGCAGGGGGCCGAGGCATTCCCGAGGAGATGCTGCAACTAGCCGGTCTCACTCGGGTGCAGTATGTGTTTATCTATCCGGGCGAAGGATCGGAGCCTGGTGAAGTCGTGATTGCTGGTCCGGCCGAGGGCTGGATCGTAGACGCAACAGGCCGCGTGATCGGCGCTGAGACGGGCAGTCCCACTCTGCTTCTGGAAGATTTAGCTGCGGCCATCCGGGCGTTTCCACCGGGACAGCCAAACGATCGTGCTATTGAATGCTCAATCGACCCCAAGCAGGCGGGCTTGGTGGCAATGCAGGCTTTTTTGAAAAAAGTTGGCCGCGTCAATCCGCAGGCCAACACCGATCAAATCATCAGTGGGATGCGTGAAGCACTCGGCACGCAGACCGTGCGCATCGATGGAGTCTCACCGGCAACGCACTTTGCACAGGTGATGGTGGAGGCCGATTACCGTATGAAATTAATCGGCATCGGCCTTGAACGGCCGCCCGTCAAAATGAGTTCGTGGATCGATCTGGCCAGCGCTGGCAGTGTGGCCGCCAATGCCTTGCAACGCTGGTACTTTGTCCCCAACTACCACTGCATCCGAATCAGTGAAGATGATCTGGCAATTGAACTGGTGGGTCGTGGAGTAAAACTCTGCGGTGCCGACGAGGTCGTTTTGCGGGACGGCCGCCGATTGGGTGCCGACCGCCCCGACCATGCAAGCAAGACCTTCACAGAGACATTCACCAAAAAATATACTGCCATCGCCGCACAGAATCCTGTCTATGCCCAGTTACGAAACTTGATCGACCTAGCCGTGGCCGCCGCCTATCTGCAAGAACACGATGCCTACGGTCGCTCCCAGTGGGGCGCTGAATCGTTGCGGAACGAAGACGTTTACTCGATTCAGCGGTACCAGCCACCCGTCGAGGTGGAGACGGCCATCGCCGCTGTGTGGCGTGGCAACCGTCTGCTCACGCCGATTGGCGGGGGCGTCACCATGCAGCCTCGCATAGCTCTTGATGCAACGAACGTATTGATGGACGACGAGGGTCTTGTTAGCAGCGCCCGTGGTAAAAAACTTGCCGTGCCGCAAGACCGCTGGTGGTGGGATTGAGACGGTGGCTGAGGGTCTCTGATCCCAGCGATTTGTTTTAAATGTCCATTCTCCAGCAAGCAGCAGGCAACCATTCCGACCCTGCAAGGCGATTTTCGGCCCCACTGCGGCCTCCTCTCTGCCGCTGGACGACTCGCGGAGTACACTTCCACTGTCGTTGAATCAGAGGTCGCATCGCGATCGGCTGGTCTCCCGTTGCTTCCAAGAGCTTTTTAAACCCCGCCCCTTAGATAATCCGGCTCATTATCCATTATGTTTGAGTGGTTCGAGCGTGGTTCCTACCTCGGTATCGTGCTGTTTCTCACGCTCACCGGCATCGGGCTTCCCGTGCCGGAAGAGGTGCCGATCGTTGCTGCAGGCGTAGCCAGCCGGGCAGGTGGTTTGCATTGGTACTACGCTCTGCCAGCCTGCCTAATAGGAGCTTTGCTGGGCGACAGCCTGATGTATTCGATCGGCTATTTTTTTGGGGCCAAAGTCCTTAAAGAGCACCCTTGGTGGTCTGGCTTTTTAACGGCGGAGCGTGAAAAAACCATCGAAGATCTGATTCACAAACACGGTATCAAGGCTTTTTTTGTCGCCCGATTTCTGGTTGGCCTGCGCAGTCCCTTCTATCTCACGGCAGGGATTTTGCGGGTAAAGTACCGCTGGTTTTTATTTGCTGACTTTATCTGCGCCTCGATTGTCATCAGTGGATTCTTTGGCCTCTCGTATGCTTTTGGGGATCGGATAGAGGCCTTGATTGGTCACGCCGAAACCGGCCTGACCCTTGCGGTCGTCGCTGCCACGGTGATGGCTGTGGCCGCATTTTTCCTGTTTCGTAAGCGACGGATGCGGCTCTTAGATCAAGATCCCGAAAGCTTATTTGAAAACAGAGAGCTGATTTTCGGACCGGCCGCAGACCGCATTGCTGATGCTGTTGCCTTTGGCGAAGGTCATTCTGCCGACACTCCGCCGGCCCCCGGCGACAAGCAACACAAATAGAATCGGCTGCCCGGCCGCCGTGTGCTACGAGTTCGGCTCAAGGTTCGGCTCAAGGTTCGGCTCAAGGGCTGCTAGGTTCATGCCCAGACGCTTGACCTTCTTGTAGAGAGTCGTGCGATTGATACCCAGCGAGCGAGCTGCAGCATCGCGTCGCCAACCGTGGCGGTCCAGTGCGTCGATGATCAACTGTCGCTCAGGCTGAGCCATGGCACTTTTCAGTGATACCCTTAATTGATCGCGTGGAGCCGCCCCAAGAACGGCAGAGCCTACGGCCACTCCCGGCGGCAAGTCGCAGATGTCGATAACGGACCCTCGCCCTAAAAAGACAGCGCGTTCAACGGCGTGCTCTAATTCTCGGACGTTACCCGGCCACTCATGCGAGAGAAGAGCGTTCATCGCAGATGTGGTGAAGCCCTTCACATGCCGCCCAGCTTTTTCGATAGCCGCAGTTAGAAAATGCGTTGCCAAGAGTGGTATGTCGCTGGCGCGGTTCCGTAGCGCAGGCATTTCAATTGTGATGACATTGATCCGCCAAAAGAGATCGGCGCGGAAGGTGCCAGCTGCCACGCGCTGCTCCAGATTTTCATGGGTGGCCAGAATAATCCGAGCATCAACAGCGTGCGTGTGCCCGCCGCCAACTGGTTCAAAGTGCAAATCTTGCAACACCCGTAAAAGCTTCACTTGCATTGATGGAGAGGCCGTTGCTATCTCATCCAAAAAGATTGTGCCCCCATCGGCTTGCAAGAATTTTCCGTCGCGGTTAACCGTGGCACCGGTAAACGCTCCGGCAACATGACCGAAGAGTTCGCTTTCCAGCAGTGACTCGCTGAGACTGCCACAGGCCACCTCGACAAATCGGCCTCTGCGGCGACGACTCAGTTTGTGGATCTCGCGGGCCACCAGTGATTTGCCAGTACCACTCTCGCCGCTAATCAGCACCGTGGCTGTCGTGTGCGAAATTCGACTAACAACATCGAGCACCTGTTCAATGGCTCGGTGCGATCCCAGTAGAGTGTTGCTGAGGAGGGGCAATGCTTCCTGCGCGGAGCCTCGCGATAAACGATTGCCGCAAGCCTTCTGAATGGCTCGAACGAAGTCGTCACCTCGCCCTCGAGTGGTCACAACCGCATCGAAACCTAAATCCAAACGATCTCGTACAAGAGCAATGCTGGCCCGAGACACTGCCACCATCACGATGCCCGAAGACGGTGACGTGGCCCGTAGCGATGCCACAAGACTGGCCACAGAGTGTGCTGCCACACTGGCATCGATCACGCAGGCATCGCACGTTTCACGACTAAAAAAGTGCATCGCCTCGGCAGCATTCCCGGCAGCGCTCGCGTGCCAGCCAAGGCCGCACAGCCACTGCGCCGTGCCGGACGCTTTACGGCGATCATTGCCGACAACGATCACTCGCCCCTGAGAGGAGCACCACGTGGCAGTGAGGGGGGGCGTACGCATGATCGATTCCTCCGTAAAGCAAAAACGTCTCCACAGATATCTACGCCGCAAAGGGGCGACGGCAAAGTCGCCGTAGAGAGACAAGTCGACCAAAATCAAGAGCCGAATCCCTAGAATCGCTGCGGCTGGAATAACCCTCGCGATCTCGGGAGCGAGAAGTGGCTGCAATTTTTCCCGCGGCTCAAGCGACAACCGACAGCCAGCCAGCCGCGAGCGACCACCCAAGCAGGCTTGCGAGCGTGAGTCGGTAAAGAATAAACGGCCAAAGAGTTTGACTTGCGAGCATGCTGAGCAGCCAGCGAATCGAGAGATAGCCCACCAAGGCCGCCGCGAGCGTGCCCAAGACTGCCGTTGTAATGGCAGCGGAGGAGCCGAAAATTTCCGCCCGCTGCTGCCAGGCTTCAAGGAACCCAGCAGCCGCAACGGCTGGGAGCGAGAGCAGGAAAGAGAGCCTTGCAGCGGTAGGGCGATCGAGGCCAGTAAACATCCCTGAGGAAATTGTTACACCGCTACGGGATGTGCCGGGGATCAGTGCCATCACTTGCATCAATCCCATCGTCAGACCGTCTGAAAACTTGACGCTCTCGAAACCACTGCGTCCAACCAGCCCATGACGGACTCGCCACCACGAAAACACTTCGGCCAGCATCATCACAATTGTGCCCAGCAGCAGGGCGGCTATGACTACGCTCAGATCGCGGGCCTGACCGCGAATCAACTGGCGGGCGGCAAGGCCAACGGCCACGATCGGCAATGTGCCAAAAGCGATCATCGTCACAATTCGAGACTCGGCCGTCTCCAGCGGCCTGCCTGCCATGAGCGCCGTATAAGACCCTTGCAAGAGCCTGCTGATGTCTTGTCGCATTGCCATGCAAACTGCCAAGAGCGTGCCGCACTGAATGACCGCCGAGAAGGCACTACCGGGGTCCGGCCAACCCAGAAGAGCCGGCACGATCCGCACATGTGCGGTGCTTGAGATCGGTAAAAATTCAGTCAATCCTTGGACAATACCCAGCGTAATGGCTTGCAGAATCGACATGCATAAAAACTTTTGTCTGAGGAATCGTTGGTGACTCGTGGCCTGTTGTGGCTGCGACTTGTCGAGACTCCAGCCTAGAACCCGCTTAAAAAACAGCCGGCTTCAAAAGAAACCCCAGTTCAGTCATACTCCTGAGCCTGTTTTTTCGTGGATTCCCGAGGAGCGATTGTCGACTATGTTTCGTAATCTTAGCACATTTGGCCTGCCGCTCTCCGGTCGCCCCAGCGAACTGATCGAACTCGCTCTTTCGTTCGGCTTCGATTCAATGGATATCGATCTTCTCGACTTTCAACAGCAGGCCGACACCTTCAGCGTGCAGCATGCCAGACGATTGATGGTGAGCGCACGGTTAAATGCTGGCACATTCCAATTGCCGGTGGCTCTGGGCGGCGATGCTGAGGCGTTCAATCGAGATCTGGCAGCTTTGCCGCGGCGACTGGAATTAGCTGAGGCAACCGAGGCGCCCCGTGCGGTGATCACAATCGCTCCAGCCTCCGACGAACATTCGTTTAAGGATTATTTTGAACTCTACCGCACTCGACTCGACACCGTTGGTGATCTGCTAGCTGCTCGGGGTGTGAGTCTGGGCCTTGCTATCGTTCCAGAACCAGAGGCCCGGACCGGCAAGCAGCATCAATTTATTCACACCCTTGAGGGTCTCATCGGCCTTGTTGCCGCCGCTCATAAAAACATCGGCGTTGTGATCGATGCGTGGGCGTTGCATGTCACAGGGGAATCGCTCGAACTGATTGAGCGTGTTCCCAAAGGGCGAATCATTGAGGTGCGACTTTCTGACGCCCCTCGCGATGTGGCAACAGACCAACTGCAGAAGGTTCACCGCTTGATGCCGGGCGAAACGGGTGTGATCAATGGGGCAGCCGTTCTGACGCATGCCGAGCAGGCTGGCTTTGACGGGCCGGTCACTCCATGGGCCGACCGTTCGACACTCGTCGGTCGCGGCCGCGAAAAACTTGTCAAACTGGCTGGCGACAGGCTGGAAGCAGTCTGGAAAGAAGCGAACCTGCCGATTCTGCCGCGATGGTTTACCCCCGTTGCCAAAGAACCAGGCCGCTACGGCGAGACGAGCCGATTTGGCGATGAGATGTATTCAGGTGGCGATCGCAGTTACTAGCCGCGATGGATATGCGGCCAACGCCTTTTTCCCGCTGGCACATTGAGCTCGGCTGGCGCTAGGCGCCTTCGCGAATCCACACCACCTGCGGCGAGCCACCGCCACCAACGGCAGAACCACGCAAAAATTCTGATACGTATCGCAGCGTTTGGCTGGGACGATCTGGGTCCCGAAAGCTGTCTCCCTTTTGTAAGAGTGGCAGTTGGTCGGGCATCGAACCGAAGGCCCTCGATCCGGCAGCCTGGCAGGGAAACCACCAGCCCATCCCCGAGGCGTCAACAAGATAAAATTCTGGGTAACAATGGCCCTCGGCCCAGACAGTGCGGGCGGGAATCCCCTCGACCCGAGCCATGGCAATGAACAGACAGGTGAGTTCTTCGCAATCGCCCCAGCCATCGGCCAGCGCTCGAGCGGCCCCCTTCAACTCGCCGTTTCGATATTCGACCTTTTTTCGCACGGTATCATAAATTGCCTCCACCTTCTGCCAGCCTTCAAGTCCGTCTCCCGTAGCATGGGCGAGCTTTACAATCTTGGGGTGCCGCGTTTCGATCGCCGGGCTGGTTCCCAAAAAGGCGCGCAAGGCACGGTCGGGCTTGGCGGGAATGACGAGCGACTGCGTTTGCGTTGGAGCGATGATCGCCGCTCGCTCGATTGAAAACGTCACAATGGCGTGAGCCTTCTCACCGGCGGGTAGATCCGGAATCTCGACGATCATTTGTTTGACACCCCCGGCCAGCGTCCGATACCGCAGCCCCCGCACATCGGGCGAAAGATCCTCGCTGACGATCTGCACTTTCTGCTCCGGCCAGTCAGCAGGCACTGGCAACGTGGCGTAAATACCGCGGCAAGGGCCGCCTTCAGCGGTTACGGTAACACCGACTCGATACTTTTGCGTCCGCACATCGCCCAGCGTCGGGCCTGTTGCGACTTTTTCAGCGTCGAGAAATTGAGCCCCAGCCGGAGAGATCCTAGCCATTGGGGCCAAACCCGAGGCCTGAGCGAGTGCCATGAGTCCAAGCAGCTGTAAAACAGTGATGATTCGCATCGGTGAAACATTGCAGCCGGGCATTTGCATAGAGGTCCTTGGAGCAGAGGGGCCAGCGATCCAGTGGCTGGGCGAGCGTTGCGACGCTCCTCTTTGGATCATCGACCGATACCGACCCCGGTCCGCGCCGCGGCGACTGGATGAACGGTGGGGCAAGCTGGGGTGGCCGGGAAAAAAGGCTCGATTGTTCGGCTCGGCAACGCCTGCTACACTCCGTGGCTCGATTTACCGTGGCCCGCCATAAACCCTTTCCTCCAACCCCTTTCGCCGAAACCCCCTACGCATGGTCAACCGCAATCTGATTCGTGAACTTGAACTCGGAGATGAACTAAACCAGGAACTCGAACTCGCCATGGCTGGTGCCGTGGATGGAGATTACTCAATCGGGGCTGGCACACTGGCGGTCAATGCGGTTCTTCATGGCAAGATTTTGCGAGTCGACAGCGAATTTGTTCTTGTCGATGTTGGCTATAAAAGCGAAGGACATATTCCTCGCAATGAGTGGGACGAAACGGAACCCGCTCCGCAGATTGGCGACATCGTTAAGGTTTTGCTGGAGGAGTTTGAGGACGGCCAACTGGAAGAGCAGCGTGGCTTGATCACCCTCTCAAAGCGTAAAGCCCGTCGGATTGAAGACTGGCTGCGGGTCATGGAAAGCGTCCATGAAGACGACGTGGTGACGGGCTTTGTAACCCGCAAGATTAAGGGCGGCCTGCTTGTGGACATCTCGGGCGTCAATGTCTTTTTGCCAGCCAGTCAAGTCGATATCCGTCGCCCCGCCGACATTGGCGATTACTGCGGCCGAGCGATTCAGTGTTTGGTGCTTAAGATCGACGAGGCCCGTCGCAACATTGTGGTCTCGCGTCGCGCTCTGATTGAACAGGAACGTACCGAGCGCAAGAAGCAGTTGATGGAGACGCTGGAGGCAGGGCAGATTCGTCGTGGGATTGTCAAAAATATCGCCGACTTCGGCGCGTTCGTTGATCTGGGTGGCATCGATGGCCTGCTCCACATCACCGACATGAGTTGGGGCCGCATCGGCCATCCAAGCGAAATGGTTTCGATCGATCAAGAGTTGGAGGTGCAAGTACTGCACATTGATCGTGAACGCGATAAAATTGCGCTCGGCATGAAGCAGCGGACAGACAGTCCGTGGGCCAAGGTAGCCGACAAGTATCCCGTCGAGACGGTCTGCAACGGCACGGTCGTGAATGTCATGAGCTACGGCGCGTTTGTCAAACTTGAGGACGGCGTTGAAGGCTTGGTGCACATTAGTGAAATGAGTTGGACCAAGCGAGTCAGTCATCCCAGTGAGTTGGTCAAGCCGGGCGACGAAGTTGAGGTTGTTGTGCTTGCCATCAATAAAGAAAAACAAGAGATCTCTCTTGGCATGAAGCAGACTCAGCAAAATCCTTGGGAGAAAGTGGCTGCCGACTACCCGCCGGATGCCGTGGTCAAGGGCGTTGTGCGAAATCTCACCAACTACGGTGCCTTTATTGAGATCGACGACGGCATCGACGGCTTGCTGCATGTGACGGACATGTCGTGGACCCGAAAAGTGACCCATCCCAGCGAAATGGTGGAGAAGGGCCAAGAGATTTCCTGCAAGGTTCTTTCGGTCGACCAGCAGCGTCGTCGCATTGCCTTGGGACTCAAGCAGATGCAGGAAGATCCTTGGACAACCGACATTCCTTCCCGCTACAAGCCTGGAGATGTGGTCAACGGAGCCGTCACGAAAATTACAAATTTCGGCGTTTTTGTTGGTTTAGAAGATGGACTTGAAGGCCTGCTCCACATCTCTGAACTAGCCGAAGCGATGGTGGAGAACGCTGAAGATATCGTCAAGGTAGGCGATCCGATCGAGGTCAAGATCCTGAGGGTGGACACTGAAGACCGCAAGATCGGTCTATCTCGTAAACGCGTAAACTGGTCCAGCGAACGCGAAGCTCAGGAAGCATCCGAAGGCGTCTAGAACGCCAGCCGAATAAGACCGATGACCGCGTAAGACTCTGTTAGAGTTCCTCTATGCGTTCATCGTGCCCGCTTATAGGCGGTTACTGGACCGTGATTGCCTGTACCGGGCCAAGCGATTGGGTTGCCCCAAGCACGCTGACGCCGCGGTGAAGGTTCAGAGGTGCGAGTTGGATGGTGTGGCCACGAGAGATTTTGCCCGGCGTGATTGCCGCTGTGAATGCTCGGCCAAAAGGACTGGGCGATCCGCTGCCAGCAATCACGACGCGACGCGGCGGTAGGTGACTGTCGGTAATCGTTCCGCTAGCTCCAGCAGTCAGATGTCGTTGTTCAAGTGCTTCCCCTGAGAATGGATCGATGACATCAAATGCGATAACGGCCTGCGGCGCTGGTCGTCCGCTAGGAGCTCCAACCTCGTGCGTGACCCAGATCAGCACCCGATCGCCAATCCGAAGTTGGCTGAAGTCGACACACTCAAGGCCTCCATCAGTGGGGAGCGAAATGACACCTGTGGCTGGTGGTTCTTGGAGTGTGTCTGGAGCGTGAGCGGCAGTCGCTGGAACACTCGATGGCAACAAAGGCAGCGACTGCACATGATCAGCGAAAGCCTTTGTCGGTGCAGGTGATGCGACCGGTGGTTGCGGTGCTTGCCGGTTTGACTGTTCGTTTGAAATAATTTCCGGGCGAAGAGTTTCTGATGGAATCGTCTTGGCATTCAGCAGTCGCATGCCCCGCTGCGTCAGCCAAGCTACGTCACCAGTGAATAGAAAACCACCCAGAATCACGGCAAGAGCCGAGCATTTTGCCAGAAATGTTTGCATTGAGAGGGCGTTCTTTGATAAGTAAATCGGGGCCGTGTGGATTAGAAAAAGGGGCGTAGGACTGAGGATCAGAAACCTCTGCCAGCCCCTAAGTATGCAGGGCCTTGCGGGTTCACGCGGCATATTACCCGTCTCGAGCCGCAGACTTTACTGGGCTTCATGGGCAGTTGGTGACGATCGTAACGGCGCGGATGGGTAGAGCGATTCGACGATCGCGAGTTGTCGAGCCGTAAAAGGCACGGCGCCCAAAAGGAGCGAGGGTTCGTCCTCCTCCTGGGGCACGAGTCTGCGGATAATGATTGAGGTGAGGTCAGCGATCCCGTGACCTGTTCGCGCGGATGTCCAGACTGTGTCCAGCGGCCACGGATCGGTATTGTTTCTTTCGACAAGATCGGCTTTTGAACAGATGAGCACTTCATTGGCGGCACAGTGGCCAACAGGTTGAGCGTGACGGCCATCCACGACCCACAGGACGAGATCCGCAGATGCCCTCGCAGCCATCGCCCGAGCAATACCCTCATGTTCCA
>QWQJ01000067.1 GCA_003670865.1 Planctomycetota bacterium
AGGCCCGAGTCTGCTGCTGCAATCAACGGGCGACCTCCACGCTGGTCGCAGGCACGCACGCGCCGGGCCCGTTCGGCCAGCGATTCAACATCACCCTCGGCGAGTCCACTGCCCATGTCCCAGAGCAACACACGATCCCAATTGGCCGAAAAAACAGGCAGCGATTCAGGATCGCGGATGTCGACCTCGGGCAGCGTGGGCGGTGGGCAGATCACCCACATTCCAGCACGCTGGGCCTCGTCAAGAAGATTGCTCGGAGCTGGTTCTGTCAGACGCACGCAGTTGAATCCAAGCGTGGCAATCGTTTCGAGTTTTTCTCCGTTGTAGTCAAGCGCGCGTGGGAAAAATGGTAGGCCTGCAACTTCTAGCACTCCACGAGAGAGCCCACTCGGGGGTTGGGGAGGCGAAGGAGCAGTGCTGACTGGCGGCACGATTGGCGGAGCAGGTGAGGGTGCGCTCGCCACCAAGACTGGGCTCAACGGGACCGCGGGAATAACGCCCCTCACGAGCATGTCATCAATGGCGATGTCGTAGCGGCCAGGTCCAGAATAAAGATCAACAACAAGGTGAGTCACTCGAGCACCACTGCTATTCCCTCTTGATCCGTGCTGGGCATGAAGTGCTGGTAGCTGCTGCTCAAGACCTCTGGCAATGTCGCGCACCTCGAGCAATTCCCAGCGATCGGCTAATTTTGAGGTTGTTCCGGGCACAAGCACTTCAACGGGCAAGCCTGTTTTGGTGGAGATAAACTCGGGTAGCACGACGCGAACTGCTACACGAATATCAGGGCGATTGGCCCGTACCCAGAGCGATGCTTGCCACTCATCGATGACACTGGCCGGTGCGATTGGGGTTTGCGCTCGTAGCGTCAAGCCTCCAGACGCATCCAACACGATCCGTTCGCATGAGTCACCGCCGTGCGACGTTTCTCGACTGCGAGCGTGACTCACCATTTGATGGCCAACATCGGATTCGGTGACAGTCCATGTCGAATCTGGGCCCTCAAAAGTCTCGGCGATTTCAGTAGCGTCCAGTCGAACGGGCAGCCAAGCCCAGACTGCCAGACAACAAAGCTTGCCCCAGCCGAAAGGCAAGAACCGCTGCGGCGGGAGATCGCAGGGAATAAAAAATTGCGGTAGCATAGAAACAAAACCCAGAGGACAGTACGCAAGACGGGCTTTTACCAGCACTTGCGTCGTCGGCTCTAGACCACCATTTCCCCGGGTTGACCGCTCAACCCGCCGGCAGGTCACAATCCCGTCTCAGGCAGGGCTCAGACAAAGTCCCCGCATGGCATCGCGAACCACCCAATCTGCCTAGGGTTTGTACGTACCAGGTAGGCAGACCCAAGCAGCAGGGCTTAAAGATCCCCGTCCGTCAGCAAACACAGGAGTATTTTGGCGGCTTCGAGGTTTCTCGTATCATCCGTACTGGCACTTTTTAAAAACTTTTGTTTCCGCTCCGTGACCGCTTGCTATGAAACCGACCACTGCTGACGAACTGACTCATACCGTTAACGAACTCAATCTCGTTTCCAGTGAATCGCTGCACGAAATCTGCTCGGAGCAAGGTGGCCGAGATATGTCTCTCGATCAGTGTGCTCAAGCATTTGTGCGCCGCGAATTACTGACGAGCTATCAGTTGGACCGATTGCTGCGAGGCGAACGCACCGGCTTCTTCTATGGCCGAGCAAAAGTTCTTTATCAGACTGGCGCTGGATCTTTTGCCCGCGTGTTTCGCGCGATCAATGTCGAAACCCGAGCCATTGTCGCTGTCAAGGTTTTGCGCAGCCGCTTTAGTGCTGATTCAGAAAAGTGTAAGGCATTTCGGCGGGAAGGCGAGATGGGCCACCTGCTCCGCCATCCCAATATTGTTGCGATCGAGGATGTCGGTCAGGAACGCGATACCAGTTACATCACGATGGAGTTTGTTGAAGGACAGACGCTGCGCGAATTAGTGCGCATTCGCGGAGCCATCGATATTGACCACGCCATTCGACTCATTGTGCAACTACTAGAAGGGCTCGAGTATGCTCATCGTCGGGGCGTGACCCACCGCGATCTGAAGGCTTCCAACGTGCTTGTTTCCTCCTCAGGTCAGGGAAAGCTTGTTGATTTTGGCTTGGCTGGAATCGACTCCGCAGGTGACAAGTCGTTGGGCAAGATGGTGCAGCCCCGCACGATCGACTATGCGGCCTTAGAAAAACTCAGTGGCATGAACGATGACAGCATCCGCAGCGACATCTATTTTCTTGGCACGATTGCCTATCTGGCGTTGTCTGGCACTTCGGCACTCCTCGAATCACGGGATCGCGCCGAGCGTGCCGATCCGAGGCGTTTTACTTCAGTCATGCCACTGGCTACGCGGGCTCCTAGACTGCCTCGAGAGTTGATCGACACTGTCTCTCGTATGATCCATCTTGATCCACTGGAGCGCTGGCAGAATGCAGCGGATGTGCGGCGTGCACTGGAGTCACTTGTGGGAAAATATACGGCTGACAAAAAGAGTGCCGACGGCAATGCCACGGCCGATCCAAGTACGGCAAGTCCGGTAGCTAAATCAGCTCTCGGGACGCCAGCTTATAAGGGCCGCTTGATGCTCGTCGAGCCCTCAGGACAAGCGCAGGCAGCTCTCAGAGAATTCTTCACGAGGCTAGGATACCGTGTTTTACTAACGGAAAATCCAGACCGTGCGTTGACCCGTTTTTCCAGTACGCCAGTGCCAGCCGACTGTCTTATCATGAGCACGCAATCCCTGGGCAAGGCCGCGATCGAGGCCTTTAATAAACTCACAGCGGATCCTTTTCTGGCCGACATTCCGGCGATCCTGATCGCCAGTTCGAAGCAGCAAGGACTTATCGATCAGGCACATTTCGATGACCGTCGAAAACTAGTGCTGACGCCGATTCACATGAAAGAGGTGGATCGGATCCTAGACTCTTTACTCCACACTCAGAAAGCCAATACTCCCTCCTCAAGCGATTCTTAGATGTAGTACATCGGATTGCTCGTTACGCGGGAGCGTTCCACGAGGTCGGCAAATGTCACAGCACGCAGAGAGTCTGTTTCGTTTGCGGCAACTTCTTTCCACGCATCGAGCAAGACAGAGACGCTACGGGATTGTGCTGCGCGAGCGGCTGTGATCGCAGTAATCAGTTCATCGGGGCCCTCGATGGCGCGAAAGACATCGTCAAGCGTGATCTCGGCTGGCGAACGAGCCAACTGGTAGCCCCCGGCTGCCCCCCGTGTGCTTGTCACAACGCCCGCCCCTTTGAGTTGCAGCAATATCTGCACGAGGAATCCGGCGGGCACCCCATGTGCGGCACAGATCGTGCGAATCCGCACCGGCTCATCAGAGTTCCAGTGTTGCGCAAGCTCCAGTACTGCGATCGCAGCATATTCAATTTTTGCAGAGAGTCGCATGTTTAGCATCCAACGGTTGATCGGTGACTGTCAATCCTCGCGGACATGTAAGCCGCACTCTGTTTTGGCAGTACCACTCCAGCGGCCCGCACGCTCGTCGTCATCAGTTGTGATGGCGCGGGTGCAGGGAAAGCAGCCAATGCTCACATAGCCTTGGTCATGCAAGGGGTTGTAGGGAATATTTTCTCTGATGATCAGGTCCCAGACTTTTGCCTTTGTCCAATTCGCCAGTGGCGAGATCTTCACCACTCCAAACTTCGTATCCCAGCCCACGATTGCCGCAGCAGCGCGGTCGACGCTCTGGTCACGCCGGATGCCACTCATCCAGGCATCGAATCGAGTGAGCACTCGGCCGATGACGGCAATCTTGCGATCGCCGCAACAGCGATTGGAGTCGGTGCGGTAAAGCGGGCCGCCGTGAATCCGTTCGTACTCTGCAACAGTAGTCTCGGGTTGCTCTAGCACCACATTGACTCCGTAACGGTTGGCAATCGTATCGCGGAGTTGCAGCGTTTCTTGGAATTGATATCCCGTGTCGAGATTAAAAATGTAGGTTTGTGGTGCAATGCTAGCCAGCCAGTGGATGATCGCGCAGCCTTCGGGGCCAAATGCTGTTGCCATCGTGAGTTTGTTGCCGTATCGCTCGACGGCGAACCGGATAATTTCGTGTGGTTCGGCCGATTCAAGCGAGGCACTTTGGCGAGCAAGATCGTCGAGCGATTCTGCTGAGATGTTCGCGGGCTCAAGCACGCTATCAGGAGAAACCATAAAAAAGGACCTTAAAAAGCCGAATCGTATGAAAGATTGGTAAAATACTAAACAATCGGCTGACGCCCTGGAATTATCGACTTTTTAGATCGGTAGCACAAAGCCCCTGCCACCGAAACGCGCAAGTTAACCACAATTCTTCTAGATGGCCCATGACCTCTCGTCAGGGCGACCAAAAAGTGAACAATGCATGGTTTTTCAATCGTTCGGGATTTTTAAACAGGAAACCGCTCTATGGCACGCTCCGTAGCACTGGCTGTCGACTTGGGCGCCTCGGGAGGGCGGGTTGTTTCGGGAGCCTTTGACGGCCGGCTTTTAGAGCTTGAAGAGATCCACCGTTTTGAAAACGGGCCTGTGGGAATGGGTGGGCAACTCGTCTGGGACTTGCCCCGACTCTGGCAGGAAGTGATTTTGGGCTTGCGGGCTGCTGCCGCGAGGCATGGCCGGTCGGTTGCCACAATCGGCGTCGATGCCTGGGGCGTCGATTTTTCATTTTTGGGAAATGACGATGCGCTCTTGGCGAACCCCGTCTGTTACCGCGATCCCCGCACTCGCGGTCTGATTTTAGCCGCTGAGCAGATTGTGCCTCGCGCAGAAATATTTGCTGCCACAGGACTTCAGTTTATGGAGCTCAACTCGCTCTATCAGTTGCTGGCGATGCAGCGGCAACACTCCAGCGTGCTGGCTGCGGCCGACCGGTTCCTGATGATCCCCGATCTCTTCCACTGGCTGCTTTCGGGCGAGCGATCGAATGAACGTACAAATGCATCGACATCACAGTGCTTTGACCCGCAGAAAAAAATGTGGGCGTTTGAAATGCTCGACCGATTTGGTTTGCCCCGGCGAGTGTTTGGTCCCATTGTCGAGCCGGGCACAGCCTTGGGACGCCTTCGCTTGGATGTTGCTGCCGAAACCGGTCTTGAGGGAGTGCAAGTTGTCATTCCTGGCACGCACGATACAGCCAGTGCCATTGCTGCAGTGCCTGCCCTGGAGCCGCCCTGCGCCCGCCCCGACTGGTGCTATGTGAGCCTGGGCACTTGGGCACTGGTCGGAGCAGAACTCGATCGACCGCTCGTGACGCCAGAGTGCCTCGCCCATAACTTTACAAACGAAGGGGGCGTAGGGGGCACCACTCGATTGCTCAAAAATGTCTGCGGTCTGTGGCTTGTCCAACAATGCCGCATGAGTTGGCAGCGGGCCGGCAAGGCTTGGGCATGGGATCAATTGACGGCTCTGGCAGCCGAGGCGCCGCCCTTGGTCACACTCATCGATCCCAATCACCCATCTCTTGTGACTCCAGCCGATATGCCAGAAGCGATCCGATCACTGGCCAAGGTAACCGGCGAACCGGTGCCCGAGTCAACGGCAAGCGTTGTCCGTACAGCGCTTGAGAGCGTGGCCTTGGCCGTGCGGCGAACACTGGAGGAACTGGATGAGTTGCTCGGGCGTCGGGTCGGTCGGATTCACATTGTCGGGGGTGGCGTCAAAAACACGATGCTCTGCCAGATGATCGCTGATGCGACTAACCGCACAGTTATCGCCGGACCGGTGGAGGCGACGGCAATCGGTAATTTACTGGTGCAGTTGACGGCTCAGCTCGGTTGCGTCGACCTGCGCAGCGTGCGCACCATTGTGCGAGACAGTTTCGAACTGCATCATTACCACCCGCAGGAGTCAACCCGCTGGAACGATCGCCTCAACAGGTAGCTCAGCGGTTTGAACTGACGACAATCAGAGCGACAAAAAAGAGCACGATGCATACGGCAGCCACAATTGCCCACAGCAGCCAGAGTTTTGCCTGCTTGGCATCCTTCTCGTCTTGGCGACGATTCATTTCCTGCCGATACTCCTGACTGTCGGTAATCTTCGGCAGGTAGGCCGCATTGCATTTCGTACAAACCATCTGCGTGCCGAGCATTTTCTCTTGAATCTTGTGGATGTGTCCGTTTGGGCATGGAATCCGATAGATTGTCGGCTTGGTTGACTGCGACGGTTCTGCTGCCAAGGGCTCGAGCGGATTGAATGCTCGACTTTCTGTCCCATCCATCGCGGCAGATACTACGTCCATCTTTGCCTTGCCGCTGGCAGACTTGCGAGGGTCGACTGCAAAGCTTTCATCGACATCAAATCCGGTGTCTGCTGTTGCTGGTAAACAACATAGTGGGCACCTTATCGCCAATTCTCCCACCTGACTCGGGCCGATATAACCGCAGATACACTTGATGATGACGGTCATATCAAAAAGGGCTCACCCTAGGCTGCTTGATGCTGCTTGGCCATTGTTTTTGTAGCAATTCCGTGTTCAATCTGCACGATTGAATCAGCTAAAGCAAGCGTGCTGGCCCGGTGCGTGATCATAATCACTGTCCGATTTTCAACATAGCGGGAGAGCGACTCATGGATCAGCCTCTCACTCTCGATATCGATTTGGCTGGTGGCCTCGTCGAGGACAAGAATCTCAGCATTCCGCAAAAAGGCCCGCGCCAGCGAGATTCGCTGCCGCTGGCCGCCGGAAAGACGAAATCCATTGGGACCCACCATCGTGTTGTAACCGTTTGGAAATTCCGAGATGAACTCGTGGGCATGTGCCTTGCGGGCGGCTTCCTCAATCTCCTCCGGGCTGGCTTCCCAGCGGCCGTAGCGGATGTTGTAGAGGATCGATTCATTAAAGAGTTCCGTTTGCTGCGTCACCATGGCGATCCGTCGACGCAGATCGTGCAGGGCCAGTTCCGTCAGCGGCACGCCATCCAGCAGCACCTGCCCTTTCGTCGGATCATAAAAACGGCAGATCAGATTCACCAGCGTGCTCTTGCCGCCCCCGTTGGGCCCAACAATGGCAACACGCTCACCAAATTGAATCGTGAGGCTGACATCCTTGAGAACGGTGTCGATGTTGTCGTAGCTAAATGAAACATTTTGCAGGCGGATCTCACGATGCGGCGAGGGAAGTAATTTCGGTTGTGCTGCCTCAACCAACTTCGAAGGCATATCTAGGAGTGGGTAGAGTGCATTGGCTCCTACGACACCGATATTCAGGCCCGTCATCACGCCGGAGAGTTTCCGCACCGGATCGCTGGCCCCAATCAGCATCCCAAAAAATACCATGATTCCCGGTACAGTCATCGGCCTGTCGGTCATCGTGATCCCGAAAATCTCAGTTTGCTGGTTGATCACAAGCCACGCACCGACGGCGATCGACGTTGCCACCATGCCGATGCCAAGAATTTCAGTAATCGGATTGGCGAGGGCAAAATAGAACGAGTGCCACATGCCTATTCGTAGCATGTCACCGGTGCAGTTGCGAAAACGCTGCCGTTCAAAGTCCTCCATCGTGTAGGCCTGCACGGTGAGCACATTATTGAGCGCTTCTAAAAGCACATGATGGAAACCCATCGACTTCATGAGAATATTCTTAGAAATATTCCGTATCTTGCGGTTGAGCCAGACCATCAAAAAGCCAACCACCGGTGCCATTGTGAGGCAGGCAAGCGTGAGTTGCCACGAAATGCAGAAGGCTCCCGCCAAGCAAGCACAGATTTTCAATGGCTCGGTTACCGCGCCTCCATAAAAACTGGTGATGCCACCGGCGAGCATGTCGGATGTGCATGTCACCTGCGCCATAAATCCGGCCGATCCGTTGCGCATGAATTGGGTACGGTCGAGCGCAAGGGCTTTGTCAAAAACTTTGAGCCTGATATTGCGACTGATATTCATCGCCACCCAACCGACGATCAAGGTGTTTACCATCAGAAAACCATGTTTGATAAATGTGCTTATGACGACAAAAGCCACCACCCAGAGCACCGTTTCAAACGGGTCTGTCGGCATAAACCGATCGATCCACGGTTTGAGTTGAGCCGCAGTAGACGCAATGGCTTCGTCACTGCGAACGCTCGCCGCGATCGTCGCGATGCGAGATTGGGCCGCCAGAGCAGCCTCGGGCGTGAGGTCTCCGGCCGCAATGGCAGCCGTTAATTCGTCGCTTTCGGTGTGACTGCTCCCGATCCGCTCCTGAGTTTTTTCGATACGACGCGTATTCCAGGATTGCAGGGAATCGCCATTGAGCGTCACTTCGATAATCGGAAAAAGAGCCGCGATATTGGCCCCCCATAAGGCGGCAACGCCAGCTGAACAAAAAAAGGCCGCGACGAGGAGCGGCCAACTTTTAGCTGCGTCACGAAGAGCGCGAAAAAAATAATGCATGAATCGGTGATTTCCCGTGAACGTGGAAGGAAGCGGGAAGATAGGGATCGCTGGCCCAGCGTTCAAGACCGGAAAAACGCCCGTCTTTTCATTTTTCTTCGTGGATCCTACCGCTTGCCCAAGCGGAGTTCGGCCGCCAGAACGGTATTGGAGAGGAGCATCGCCACTGTCATTGGCCCGACGCCGCCGGGTACTGGTGAAATCCAACCGGCCACCTCTCGGACGGCGTTAAAGTCCACATCTCCCACCAATCTACTGCCCCCCTCTAGGGCCGAAATGCGATTGATTCCCACATCGATCACTGCAGCACCAGGCTTGACCATTTCGGCAGTGATCACATGTGGCCGACCCACTGCCGCAATCAAAATATCGGCTTGCCGAGTGTAGGCTGGCAGATCCGTGGAGCGGCTGTGGCAGAGCGTGACGGTTGCATCGCCGCCCCGGCCCCGTGATGCCAAGAGCAAAGCCAGTGGTTTTCCGACGATGTCGCTACGTCCGACGATCACGGCACACCGTCCGGCCGTCTCGACGCCACCATCGATAAGCATCCGCTGCACGCCTGCGGCTGTGCAGGGCACAAATCGGGGCCGTCCCTGCGAGAGCAGGCCAGCATTTTCTGGATGAAAGCCATCAACATCACGGTTGGGCGGCACCGCGCCAAGAACTGCAAGCGTGTCGATGTGAGCGGGCAGCGGCAACTGCACAAGGATGCCATCAGCCGGAGCGTGCTCCTCGCTGGCAATTCTCGTAACGAGTGCCACAAGCGCGGCGGTATCGGTGGTAATAGGCATGGTAATCACCTCTGCATCAAGACCCACTCGCTGCGCTGCGTCCCGTTTGCTCTTCACATAGGAGGCACTCGCTGCGAGATCGCCGACAAGCACAACGACCAGTCGGGGCCGTCGCTTGACAATGCCAATAAAGGTGGCGATCTCGGCGCGGAGATTCTCCTCGATCTGCCTGGCGAGTTCTTTACCATCCAAAATACGTGCAGTCATGGAAAGAGATGAACGAGAAGAGGAGTATTTATTCCTTGGCCGAGCATTGCCAGCAATTTTCATTTCTCGCTGTCACTGCGAAAGCGTCGAACATTGGCTGCGATCTGGTCACCGGCCCGCTTGGAGGATGGGCCGGGAGCGAAAAGATCGACACTCCATCCCATAAAAAGGTTACTACAAACTTGAGAGAGGTCTTCACGAGGTAGAGGCTTCCCCTGGCGATCGGTTGGCATCATTCTGTTCGGCCATATACATCAATCGCAATTGGTGTTGGACCTCCTCCAGCAGGCGATTCTCGTCCACGCTGCGATTGCCTGCTGTCTTTTGTTCGAGCATCGCAAGGGTGTCGATAAAATGCTTGGCGGTGGGGATATTGCGCATCGCTTTCTGGGTAATCGGATTGGGGATTCGGCCCAGTGCCATCAGCGCCTGCGTGAAAAGCGTGTGGACAAGAAAATCAAGCGTTGCAGGCGGCGTCTGCATGGTGCCAGTGTCACTTTCCGAGATTCCTTCCTCGGCGTCATCGCTGGGGCTCATGTCGTGTGCATCGCCGGTCATGTGGGCTACTCCAGTTCTAAAGGAACTTTATCTGAAAAACAGTGCGTCTAGAAAAAAGTCTACTCAAGCCTCGGCCACCCACGCGCTGCCGGCATGACGCTCAACGGCAGCAGCCACAAGGCCTGAAAAGAGTGGGTGGGCGGCAGTTGGCTTACTCTTAAACTCCGGATGGAACTGAACGGCTACAAACCACGGATGGTCGGCCAGTTCGACAATTTCAACAAGAGAGCCATCGGGGCTTGTGCCGGCAACGACAAGGCCTGCGGCTTCAAGGGCCTCTCTGTAGTGGGAATTGAATTCGTAGCGGTGGCGATGCCGTTCGGAGATGCGCGGGGTGCCGTAGGCTGCCGCAGAGCGGGTGCCCTCCATGAGCACGGCAGTTTGGGCGCCCAAACGCATCGTGCCCCCCTTTTCAACGACGCCTTGCTGCTCTTCCATCAGGCAGATAACCGGATGCGGGGTGTTGCGGGCAAACTCCGTCGAGTGGGCATCGGCAAGGTCTGCAAGATTTCTAGCCACATCAATCACAGCACACTGCATCCCGAGGCAGATCCCCAAGAATGGCAGTCGCCGCTCGCGGGCAAACCGGATCGCTTCGACCTTTCCTTCAATGCCCCGTTCGCCAAAGCCACCGGGCACCACCAGACCGTCAAAGCCAGCCAGTAATCGTTCCGCACCGTCGCGTTCGATGTCTTCGCTCTTGATCGGCTGCACTCGCACCTGCGCCCGTTGGGCTATGCCACCATGATCGAGTGCCTCGTAAATGCTTTTGTAGGCGTCGCGATGTTCGGCGTATTTCCCCACGACGGCAATCGATATTTCGTGCTCCGGATTCCTCAGCCTGTGCAAGAGATCGTGCCACTCTTCGAGATCCGCCGGACGAGCCTGAATACCAAATCGCTTGAGAATGAGTTCGTCGATTCGGTTGGATTGTAGAGACAGCGGCACCTCGTAAATCGAAAAATCTTTGTCACGCTCTTCGATGACAGCATCGAGCGGCACATTGCAAAAAAGCGCGATCTTCTCCCGGTCGGAAATATCAAGTGCGCGTTCGGTGCGACACACAAGCACATCAGGCTGAATACCGATCTGCCGCAGCAGCCCGACAGAGTGTTGAGTCGGCTTTGTTTTGAGTTCACCTGCTGCCTTTAAGTAGGGCACGAGCGTGAGGTGAATAAACATACAATTTTCGCGACCCACTTCCAGTGGAATTTGGCGAATCGCTTCCAGAAACGGCAGGCTTTCAATGTCACCGACGGTGCCGCCAATCTCGGTGATGACAACATCTGTGTCGGCATCAGCGAGATTCTTCACCATCTCTTTAATTTCGTTCGTAATGTGAGGAATCACCTGCACAGTCTTGCCAAGGAATTCGCCGCGGCGCTCCTTGTTAATCACCGAGAGATAAATCTGACCTGTTGTGTAGTTGCTCTGACGAGTCAGCGGTGTGGAGGTAAACCGCTCGTAGTGGCCTAGATCGAGATCAGTTTCACTACCGTCATCAAGAACATACACCTCACCGTGCTGATACGGGCTCATTGTGCCGGGATCGACATTGATGTACGGATCGAGTTTCTGCATCTTGACCCGCAGACCGCGAGACTCGAGCAGCATGCCCACCGACGCACTCGTCAGGCCTTTGCCGAGAGAACTGACAACGCCTCCTGTCACAAAAATATGTCGTGTCATGCTTCCGAGTTCCTTCCCGTCTGCCGTTGATGCTGTCTTGCGCCGAACCTTGGGCTGGTTTGGAAACCGGATTGAACCAGCGTTTGGTTCAAGGGTCAAATGCGGCCCGTAGGACGGGGGTCTTGGCCGGCCTAGCCCGCCTAGATCGGCCTCTGCCCAGAAAAACTGCCTGCTCTAAAAAGACTACCGTTTCATAGTGTAAAGTTGAGCCATGCATCCTATATCTACGCTTCCTCAGTGTGCCCCTCCGCAGTCAACCTCCAACCTGCGAATTGTGCGTCTTGAGCCGCTTGTACCGCCGGCCCGCTTAGCGGCCCTCTTGCCGATTGACACGGCGGCCACTGATACAATTGTCGCCGGTCGACAGGCCGTTGAACGCGTGCTCTCTGGTGACGATCCTCGCTTACTCGTGGTGATTGGCCCCTGCTCCATCCATGATCCCGATGCGGCCCGGGATTACGCTGCCAAGTTGCTAGAGCTCTCACACAAAGTGGCCGATCGCCTCCTGGTTGTGATGCGCGTCTACTTTGAAAAACCGCGAACAACAGTCGGCTGGAAGGGCCTGATCAACGACCCTCACTTGGACGGCTCGTTCGATGTGGCCACCGGCTTGCGGCTAGCCCGCGGCCTATTGATCGAGATTGCCCAACTGGGACTCTCGACGGCCACCGAATTTTTGGAGCCGATTACACCGCAGTACATTGCCGACACGATTGTGCTCGGGGCTATTGGCGCCCGCACGACCGAGTCGCCCACGCATCGGCAAATGGCGAGTGGACTTTCAATGCCAGTGGGTTTCAAAAATTCAACCGACGGATCACTCCAGGCTGCCGTTGATGCGATGCAGGCGGCCCGCACTCCCCACAGCTTCCTTGGCATCGACAATGAAGGAGGCACGTGCGTTGTTTCAACGACGGGCAATCCGTGGGGAGTGCTCATGCTCCGGGGCGGTCGCAGCGGCTCCAATTATTCTCCCGACATTCTCCACGAGGCCAGACAACTCCTTGAAAAGGCCGGGCTGCCAACACGCATGATCGTCGATTGCAGCCATGCCAATTCCGGCAAGGATCACACCCGCCAGTCGATTGTTTGGCGAGATGTGCTTGCACAGCGGGTGCTGGGGGATCGGTCGATCGTGGGAATGATGCTGGAAAGCAACATTCACGCCGGCAGCCAACCGGTCCAAAGCGATCGCTCGAAGCTGGCTTACGGCGTTTCTGTCACCGATGGCTGCATTGGCTGGGATGAAACAGAGTCGCTTATGATCGAGGCCCACTCGCAGTTAAAGTAGTGGAAGCACCGCCGTCCGCCTCGCCCAGCACATTTTTTCCGGCTGAAAATGGCGTTGGAGCCCGAGGGAACGCTAGGGTACGCTCTCGTGCCTTGGATCTGTGTCTGCAAAAGGATTTGCCATGCAATCAATCTCGACTCGCGCTCTGCTCGGACTTCTGCTGGCTACCCTCGTTGCCTCTGGCAGCACACGATCGGCTGTTGCCCAACTGCAAAGTGAGAGCGGTGCGCAGGAAGTGCAAACGGTTGTTGGAGCTCGCAACGCTCTCGACCAGTTTTTTGTAATTCCTATGGAGTCTGTGCCGCCCTCGATGCTGGCCGCTGCTGAAGGCATCGCGATCTTTCCAAACATGATCAAGGGTGGATTTATACTGGGTGTCAACTACGGTAAGGGCGTACTGGTTGTCCGCAAGGCCGATCGAACATGGAGCGCGCCTGTGATGGTGACGATGGGTGGCGGCAGCGTCGGCTTTCAGGTTGGCGTGCAGTCAGCTGATATTGTTTTGGTATTTGCCACTCCTCGGAGTTTGACAGGGATTCTCACGGGCCAAAAGGTGACGCTCGGGGCCGATGCATCGATTGCTGTGGGGCCCGTTGGAAGAACGGCCAACGCCGGTACCGATGTAAAACTCGGCGCTGAAATTTATTCCTACGCCCGCAGCCGAGGGCTTTTTCTTGGCGTGTCACTCGGGGGCGCCGACATTTCTGTCGATCACAACGCCGATTCGATGCTCTACGGTCGCTTTGGAGTCACGCCAACGGATGTCTTTCAGGGACGCGGGCTGAGCATGCATCGCGAGGTGCTGGATCTCATCGACGATCTCAATAACAAGTCAAGGCCCGTTGTCGGGCCGCCAGCAGCAGCAATCCGGTTGTCGGCCGTGCCGACCCCTACCGCCTTTCCAACAATAGCACCGGCGACGATTCCCATCGTGCCCATAGGCTCGCCGCCGCTAGCGCCGCTCATGCCCCTCAAGCCAACACCACTGTCTCCGGAAATGATCAATCCGCCGCTGGTACCGATTCGCTAAGGGCCCCGTAGGCGCCGGATCTACACGACAGAATCAAGATCCACAATTCCCAACCGCACCAGTTGTGGCAGACCGTTTGCAAAGAATGCGTCGCAGGATTGTTGAATCAGCTGGGATCGCTCAGCGGCGTCACTGACGGGCTGGCCATTTTGCTGGAGGGCACGGCCACTGCCTAAGAGTCGCGTTTCGATACGACTGGTCAAGCCATCGCGACCGCGTTCGACGAGTTCATGGAGGATCGCAGCATCAAAATCACCCAGTGTGTGACCCGTGCCCGTGCTTGAACTCGCCAGCGCCAAGGCCCGACCGCCCAGGGAGTCAAGGTGGAGAATCGCCTTATTGAAGGGGTTTGTCAGCGACACTGCCCCCTCGAGCGAAGCTGTGCTCGTCGCAGGACGCGATCCCAGCGGCCCCGCCGTCACATCAAACAGCCCCATCGCCACTCCTGCATCCACCGCACGGGCTAGGTCTGCCGGTGGCGTACCTTTCAACTCATTGGCGGCCAGAATCTCAGAGAGTCGCAGGCTCTTATCCGCCAGCAGACCGAGCAGCGATTGATACAGCGGGCCCTGCACGGTCGATGTCACAACGCCCAGATTGGATTGATAAGGCAGCGTGACATTTGCCGCCGTGACATGGAAAAAAAGATCGTCTGCCTCGCGGAGTCGATCGGCCACTTCCGGCATCATGCGGGGACCGTTGCTGTAGATGTCCCAGCGAAAAGCCGTATTGGCACAAAAATCCTTATGGGATTCCGTGACGAGGCGATTGGTGGTCGTGCGAAAGAGTTCTTGGAAGTCTGGACGTACGCAAAGATCCCAGAAATTAGTGAACACCGGCAGACTGCCGACAAAGGCCAGCCCGGCAGTGCCAAACATGCCCGCCACTTCGGAAAAGTAGAAGCTGGTCCAATGCTCGTTGAGATACTCGTGCACAAGGTAATTGACATCCTGCTTGAGCAGGCCGTCGACGTAGGTCGCCGCGCGGGGATTGTCTTCAAAATACTTGGCTTGCTTATCGCGGATAAAAACCAGATAGGCGAGCGCATCGCGCATCCGCTGCGCGCTATCGCCCTGACGTAAGAGCGCATACTGCCGAAGGATTCCGCGGATTGGTTGTAAGGCCGCCCAGCCGGGCATTGAGTTGTAGCTCACCAAAAGTAAGCCACCGGACGCAAGGTGCTTTTTAGCAATGGAAATGATCGCATCACGCACCGTTGGCACCACCCAGCTGAGCACGCCGTGCAGCGCTATAAAGTCAAACTTCCCCAGATCTTTTGGCAGGTGCCCAAAGTCGGCTGTGATGACGCGAGCGTTTGAAAGTTTCCCGGCGGTGATGTCTTTCTGGATTGAGGCTGTGTGGTTGGGGTTGACGTCGATGCCGACAAACTCTCCTTTGGGATTGGCGGCGGCAAGCGTCGTGAGCGAGCGACCTAGGCCGCAGCCAAGTTCGAGGTAGCGAAAACCGTTGGCCGTCTGTGGCGGTACCACGCGGTTGAGGGCTGCAACATACCGCATCGCCACTGGGGCCATATTGGGGTAGAACCCCGGCGTATAGGAAACATCGGTTACATAGCCGTCAGCAGCCGTCATTGGAATCTCCGTTGTCGAGTGTCATGCCTCAAAAACCTCGTAAAGTCTACACAGCGCGAGACGCAGACGGGAATTCGAGGAGTTCCATTTATGCGTTGCGCGTGAGCTTACGTGTTTTTCGCACGATCCGACGACGGATGCTGGCGAGGCTCGCTGGCAGGCGGTCGAGTCGCAGCAGACGGCCCAGCCCGCGACGCTCTGCAACCGGTTTTATCGGCATCGAAAAAATTTGCCTCCATCGCGCGACAATCAGCCCTAAATCGGCACACGGTGGTACTGCGTTCCCCCGATACCATGGCCGGGAGAGAATCTCGCGGTGGAGTTCCGGATCACGATCGACGGCGATCACGCGTTCCACGAGTTCGTCGAGCGACTGTGAATCGTGGGCCGAAAGAAAACTGCGCGTGTCAAAGTCGCGTCCCACCAGCGGGTCGCCCCAGTAGATGGGCAGGGAGTCGACCAGCATGGGTTGGGCCACTTTTTCTGTTGTGTAGCCGGCATGTGATTCGTTCTCAAATGCGATCGTAAACTTATAGTCGGCCAGAAAAGTCTGCTTATCGGCCACGCGGTGGCCAAGTGTATTGAGCACCTTTCCAGCCGAGTCAACCGGCTTGTAACGGGACAGCCGGCGAAAGAAATCGTTACGGATTCGGCAGAGAGGGTTTGAAACCACAAAAGCACAAAACTTGTTCTTACGGGCAAGCACTGCAGCGGGATCGTAGTCGGCTGGCTTGAGCAGTGCGTGAGGATCGACATAGAGCGGCCAGTGCGGCAGGCGGAAGTGCCGCGGATGGAGAGTGTGCTCAAAGGTGAAGGCCCAGTCGCAGGCATTCCAATCGGGGGGCAGATTTTCACCCGTGTAGAAGATGCGCACGCAGTCGTACTGCTGATAGTCTTTGCGCTGCTTGCCGATCGAAGTGTAAAGAATGAAGTCTGGGGAGTCACATA
The DNA here is from genome assembly GCA_003670865.1 of Planctomycetota bacterium. Classification (GTDB taxonomy): domain Bacteria; phylum Planctomycetota; class Planctomycetia; order Pirellulales; family UBA1268; genus BAIKAL-G1-2R. The sequence continues at coordinate 16,500 of QWQJ01000067.1, forward strand.
GATCGAGCTGGTAATAATGCTGGAGCAATCGCGTAAAAAAGTTGTCGTGGGGGTCAAAGCCGTCCCAGAAGCCGACGAACTTAAAGCGGATCGTCGGTCGCAGATCGGTTCCCGTGGACGGTGTTAGGCCATCGGCGGGAAGTGAGTGATTGACCATCAGGTGACTGCCGTCCAACCATAGGGCACATACTGCCGTTCGACGCTGCCGTCATCGAAGAGATCGACGAGTGCGTAGCCAAAGTCGGTATCACGATTTTTTCCCTTCCACCAGCCTGCCGAGACGGCCCCGTTGCAGAGATAACGCACGCCTTGATAGTCGATCTGTTCGACTACATGAAGGTGGCCGCTCACGCAGACCTTGATATTACGGCGGCGAGCAAAAAGTTTTTGAAAGCGGTCGACATCCACGTGCACACTCCCGCCTTGCACCGCAAATGTTGGCATCGACGCACCGATGGCTGGTGGGGCAAGGAGCGTCAGCGGGACGGCTGAAAGAATGGGTATGTGCGAGAAGAGTGCTACGTGCGTGCTGGGGGCCACTGCTGCCAGATCAGTTTCCAGCCAGTCCCACTGAGCGTCGTCAATCTTGCCGATGTAAGTCTTAGCCAAAGGAAAAATAGAGTCGAGCAATACAATGTGCCAGCCAGCGCGGTCGAAGCTCGTGAAAGATTTTTCCCGGCCAAATTCGTCGCACGCCCACTGCTTGCCATCGAGCGGGTCATTGCCGGTTGTTTTTGCAGCTTGTTTGCCCCAGCCCCAGATGTCGTGGTTGCCGATCACACTATGAATTTCCATGCTGCAACGATCGGCCTTCACGGTCCGCCAGAGTTCCCACTGCAATGTGGTGCGAGCCATGTCGGCCTCAAAGGCATCCATGATCGTGTCGCCGCCGGTGATGATCATGTTGGCCGCATCGTAGCCGAGTCGTGCGGGCAGCGACTGCACATGGTCAAAGCATGCCGCAAGACCTTTGGCGGCGGCCCGCTCTGGCTGGACATGGATGTCGGTGAGGTGTGCAATGCGCAGTCGGCGCGTACGCGGGGCGATTGCTTTTTCGGCAGCCTGCGGGGGGTCCGCTTGGCTCACAAGCGGGGCTGCGACAAACGCGGCACTCGCCAAAACGCCTGCTGGAGTGGCGGCGAGAAGTTTTCGACGAGTGAGTGGCATCTTAAGCTCCGTGGATGAGCGATGAATGACCGTAAAGAATACGCAGACTCGGCACTTGAGAGTCACTTCGGCGACTTGAGACTCGTGACAACAGTCTATCGTCTTTGGCCTAGGGCGTCAGCAAAGAGAGTCCGCAGATCACTCGGCACGCATCCATGTGAGCATTTCGCTGAGGCCTTCGCGAGTCGATTGGCGGTGAGAAAAGCCTGCTGCAACCAGTTTGTCGCACGGAAAGATGCTGGTCTCATGGATTGCTTTCAGGCGGGCGGTTGTCAGGGGAAAGTCGCGCCCCGTCAGCACACTTATCATGTCGCCCAGCGGAGCAACGCAGTGGGCAAGGAGTGAAGGAATTCGTTTGGGTGCTGGAGCTTCACTGATCTCTGCGATGATGTCAGCGAGCTGATTGAGGGACAGCGTGTTGCTATCAGAAACATTAAACACTTCGCAGCCGGTCGACTGTTGCGTGGCCACAAACTCAATCGCAGCGGCAAGATTCAGGCGAGAGACAACCGACTTCTGGGTCTCACCCCTACCCACAAGCGAGGGCTTGCCGGCCAGAATCTGTCGGACAAAAGCCGCGAGATTTGCCTCGTTGCCCGGGCCGTAGACAGGGGCAGGCCGCAGGATCATCGCACTGCGCAGGTGATCCTTCTCGGCCCATAGCCGCACGGCCCGCTCAGCCAGAGCCTTCGACTGGCCGTAGGGAGTGTCGGGATGGAGCGGGGCATCCTCACATTGCTGATGGCTGCAGGGGCTCACTGCCTTGATCGAACTCAGGTGCACAAATCGCCTCACGCCATGAATAGCCGCCCAGTCGAGCCAGACGTGCGTACCGCCCACATTGACTGTCGTAAAGGAATGGGCCTCAGCCGGCGTAGGCCGCGCGCAATGCTGCTTGACTTCAAGGTGGACGATCGCCTCGATGGCATCGGCTCGAGAGCCGCCAGAGAGCACTTCGTCACGGCTCATCCCGCGCCAGCCGGCGGGCAGATGAGAGGGAACAACGCGACCGGTTGCCGTGCCGCTGTGGCCGCTAGCCGCCAGCACCGTGAGTAAGCCGCGGCCGACAAAGCCCCGAGCTCCTGTGACAAGAATATTCATGCCGTTTCAGTCTCACAGCGTTCGGGACGGCAATAAGGGGCCGCCTGATATTGAAGGAAGACACCCCCATCGGCAATCGGATCACCGCTCGTATCGTCGACACTTCATTCTGCAATGCTCTCTAACCACTCGGCAAACCGAGGATAGATTCTTTCGCGATCGAATTCTACTGCCGCCAGCAGTCGGGCATTCTGGCGAAAATGAAGCAACCTCGTGCGATCATCGGCCAGCGACGATATCGCGCTGGCGAGTGAGGTAGCGTTGCCAGATGTGTAACGGATGCCCGCCCCAAAGTGATCGATGAGCTTTTCTAATTCACCCGGCAGGGAGTTGACGATTGCCAGCCCAGCGGCCGCGTAGTCGCAGGCTTTATACGGCACAGACACGAGTGATTCGGGCTTGACTAAAACAAGTCCCACAGCACACTCGCTCAAGAGTTTCGCGTAGGCTCCTCTACTCAGGAGCCCATGCGTAAGCACGCGGCACGATCCACTCAGAGCTGCGGCCGACTGCCGCAGCGAGGCTTCAAGCGAGCCTGTGCCAGCGATATGCAGCGTGGCTTTGGTACCACTTGAAGAAAGCATTTTGGCCGCGGCGATGAGCGTATCAAGATCCTGCCCAGCTTCCAGGGTGCCCGAATAAACACACTCAAGCGATTCAGTAACAAGCCTCGCTTGTACATTTTTAATCGCTTGATCCGCAGTCGGAACAGGATTGTAGTTTCGAGGTGGGGCCGCAAATTCCTCTACGTAAGCACCGAGATAACAGACAAAGTGGGGCTTTGACGCCGCTGTCTCGAAAGGAGTATCTGGCGTGTCATCTCTCTGTTGAGCCACACCTTCTCCCAGGATTGCATTGGCATACGCCTGCGTGGCCGCCGAGATTCCATCAGCTGCTTCAATCACAATTTTTCGTCGTCGATACATGCCTCCCAAGAGCAGTGGTGAGAGAATTTTGCGCAGCCACTGTGGACCAGGCACAAGCCGCTCAAGTGTCTCGGGCCAAATCTCCGTAAGATCAACGATGCATTGGGCATCCAGTCGCTGGGCTAATCGCAAAGCTGCCTCGGGTCCTTCCAGGGGTGACAGGCTGGCCAGGATCAGATCGGGCCGAGAAAGCTGGCCGGAAGCAATGGATTCGTTGGCCAATCGCTCAAAGGTGCGGCTAAAGTCGCGGTGGCTAGCAAAACGAGCCAGTGAAGCATTTTTCTGATAGGGCCGCACGGCCACCAATCGCATGGCAAAGCCCTCGTCCTCGCGGATACCCAAGGGCACGCGGCGAATCGCTTTGCGACGGTGGCTCCATGTGGAACTCCACCATGTCACATCGTGCCCTCGGCTAGCCAGTATGCGGGCAAGCGACCAATAGCGCAGTGGGGGCAGGCCTTCTCCCGGGATGTCATCGAATGGGTTGACGATCCAGATGGTAAGAGGTGGGGGCAGGGGCGCGGCTCGACTCATACTGAGGAGCGTAGCAAAACCAACTCGATTGACAGAAGTCCGTCGCGCCACACGGCCAAAGGACTGCCTTACTCTGGGTCTTGTGGGCCTCGACAGTTGAGCGCTAGAAGTTGTCCAACGCTGCGAAAAAACATCCTTCCTTCGACCACTGCAGGGGTTGATCGCGAGGCTTGATTGAATGTTGATCGCCCAAGGATCTCAAATGCCTTGCCATCGGCAATCACAGCCACCTCGCCGTCGGCCGAGACATTGAGCACGGTGCCGCCGACAACGATGGTTGATCTTTAAAACATGCCCCCTACGCGACGTTTCCAGATCACAGATCCATCGGCAACGGCCATGCATACCACAACGCCTCGGTCGCCCCAAAGATAGAGCCGTTTTCCCGAGCAGACTGGCGTTGGCACATAAGGAGCCATGCTGCAGTCCAATTGGTAGACAAGTTTTGGTTCAAATGGTGGAGCCGCGACTGCTGCAGGAAGAAGTCGCGAGGCGGCTAGTTGCTTGTCGGTCGGAATCTCGAGCGCCACGAGCGAGTTATCGCCTCCTCCATCTCCACACGTGCGGATCACAAGCCCGTCGACCCTTATCGGTGATGAAACTGTGTGACGGGGAAATCAGCGGCATTCCCGTTCCGCTGGCCGGATCAATCCCGGTGAGGCCATGCGATGTGCTGGCAAGCACAACCTGCGGCAGGCCGTCACCAGACAAGACGAGCGGCGTTGAATCGGCTGTTTTTCTCGGTCTGGCGAGGCATGCCAGAGCCGTTGGCCTACGTGAGAGAAAGCTTCGGCTCGCAGATTGTCTTGCGTGGCCCAAAGCCAGTAGACCCCCGTTTCGTTTGCCACGATCGAACCCGATGCCGAGCTATTCTGGAGATGATGGGGTTGGATCGGCCGCAGCCGCGATTGGCGGCCCAGGGACAACCCGTCTAAAAATGACTGCGTTCCGCTGGGACCGCATTACTCAACTTGCTGTGCTGCAAAAAGCGGATCTTTTTTGTCGCCACGCGCCATCAAATAAGCCATCAAATCCAGAATTTCTTCTCGCGTCAGCTTGTTTAAGAGCCCCTGCGGCATGATTGATACTTGTGACTTGATGCGTTCATCAATCTCCATTTTTTGAAGTACGGTAGGCTCGCAGCGGGCCAATGGATCGACGAGAACTTTCACTTCTGCAGGAGTTTCCTCGACGATCATGCCCGTTACGACCTTGCCTGAGTCAAGTACAAATGTGTGCGACTGATACTTCTCGGCGATATCTTTTGAGGGTTCAAAAATCGACCCGAGGATGTACTCAGTCGTGTGCTTCGATGACTCAATCTTGGTCAAGTCTGGCCCAAGTTCACGGCCCTCGTTATTGAGCTTGTGACAGCCAACGCAATTAGCAGCCTTGAAGAGGTTTTTACCAACTTCAAAGGAACGACCCGCTGGAAGTTTCTTAATATCGCCAACCAGATCGTCATATTTCCACTCGGTATTGCGTCCAATAGAAGCCAAGAGTTCGTCTTGCATCGGCAACGGATGAGCAGCGAGGTAGGCCGCAGGATTAGCCTGATACCCCTCCAGATTTTCAACAACAACGAGCGCTCCATACATGCGTCTCCAGTGCCCTGGATAGGTACACACATAAGGATAAATGCCTGGCGTCTTTGGAACCTCAAAGCTGAGCGTCTGATTCTGGCCCGGTTCAAGCAAACGACTGGCTAATAAAACTTTGTCGCTCTTGGGAACAAAATTTCTCTCGCGGGCATCAGCATCTCTGGCTGTGGCTTCCGCCAGAAGACCGATCTCTTCAAGCGAACCCGGCTGGACGATTGCAAAATTGTGCGGCATGTTGTCCGTATTTGAGAAGCGAAACTCAACCGGAAAACCGGCCTGGACAACAAGCGTTTCCTTGTCGTAGATCATCCGTTCCACCACCGTGCCGATGGCAATCACACGCACATCAAGATTTTCCAGACGCTCCCCGACAGCCTTGGCCTGTTCTGGTGCCAGTTTGTTCGAGAGGATTTTAGCAAATGCAATCGCCTCAATTGCCGACCCTGCCGTCCGAAAGGAAGCCGGAATACCGCTGACATATCCGACGATGTTGTCGACCAAACCAGGCACTTCCTGAGAAGCCCAATCCTGCTCTGGGATCGTACAAAGAACACCGATCGCAGCAGTTCGATGCTGGTCAGCTTTTACAAGTTTTACGAGCGCTAAAAACTTCTCGGCCCCGTGCCCAGGAATCGCCGCCAAAGAACGAATCGCAATGTCCTGGAGCGTCTCCACGCCACCACCGACTGCGAGTCGATCGGCAGCAATTTTTTGCTTGGGAAAATTGGGGCCTGCCCACGAGACTTCAAGCCCACTGCCGCCACTACCGTTAAAATAGGTCACCACGATCGAATGCATGCCGGCAGTTAAATCAATCGCCTCTTGCATTTCACGCATGCCTTGAAGCCGATCGTTATTGATCAACATTTTATCGTCGATATAGATTCGGGAACCGTCGTCGGAGCTAATAAAAAATATGTATTTGCCGCTCTCGGCAATCTGAATTGTGCCGCTGAATCGCAGCGCATACTCATCATTTCTTTCTCTCTGTGGAACGTTTATCACGATTTCTGGAACAATCCCGCTGGTGTGCGGCTTGAGTTGTGCAAGGGTTTCAATTGCAACATTGGCTGGGTTTGGCTGAAAATAGTCGACCGCAATGCCGCGTTGCAGTAATCCAGAACCGCTCGTTTCAGCCTTCAAATTAGGAGGCAGATCAAACATCAAGGCGGCAACGGCTTCGTACAATCCGCTGCGCAGTTTTTCATCGGCCACAAGGGGCACCGCAGCGAGCAGATCTCGCAGACTTTCCTTGCTCTTTGAGGCCGCCAGAAACATTGGGTCGCCCGAACCATCCGCCACTATGCAGGCGACATAGCCAAGCCGCCGAGTCTGAGCGGCAGAACCTTTGGCTGTCAATGTTTCAATTCTATTTCTCACCTTTTTTAACTCGGCAACAGGCTGCTCGGCCAGCAGTTGTCCAAGGCCTTCAAGCGACTCCGTCTGTCCCCCAGCATCGCGGTCTTCGATCAACGTGAGCAGCAGCGGTAGCGAACTCATCTTTTGTAATTCCGCAAGACCTTCCAGCGATGCTCGTAAAGCAGCAGTCGGAGCATTGGGCCGATTCAAAATCGCCTGACAGACCGCTTCTGATCGCGGCATTTTTAAGAGATCGTCGACGCTGGCATTTCGCAACGTGTAGGCTTGAGCCGCAGGCGAAAGCGGTTTCGACGAAGCGATCGCGTCTTGCACGAGTTTATCAACATTGATTTTACCGCGTGCGTAGTTGAGGACATTGTCGAGTTCCGGATCAGTCGGACGCGAAGCAGCCTCAAAGATCACTTCGGCTGCGGCGACACCCTCAAAATTGACTGCCGTCTTGACCGCTTCAGCCCTTACAAGAGGAGAACTATCGCGGGCGGCAGCAATCAGGGTCGATTCCCAATCGGGAACTTTATTGCCCCAGTGGCCAAGCGTGCGAATCGCCGCTGCTCGCACTCGCGGCTCATTGGTAGCCGCAACGATCTTTAGTAATTCTGCATTTGGCACGCGGTGCTCTTCAAAAACCCAGAGACATTCAAGTAACGCCTGCGAGTGGTCGGGATTTGTTGGATCGAGGGCCTTTGCCCACGCACTGACTTCCGTCGTGACAAGCTTGGTATCGCGACCACTCAGCTCCAATCGCGCGCGATAACGGGTGCTGTTTTCTTTGGCGAAGAAGGCTTGGCACACCTCTGGAATCGGCTTGCCTTTCATGTGAATGGGCTTCACAAGCGGCCGATCCTTAGCCGTCACTCGATAAATGCGACCGTGCTCGTGGTCGCGGTTCGGATCTCGCATGTTGTGCTGCATGTGACCGATGATCGCGTTGCTCCAGTCGGAGACATAAAGCGCGCCGTCGCCACCAATCTCTACATCGGTTGGCCGAAAATTTGGGTCCGCCGAGACAAGAATCGGTTCAATTTCTGTGGCTGTGATCTCGGCTCCGTTGTATTTCACCTCGTGCTGCAGCACGCCCAAAAAACCGATGCAGTTACAAATCAGGAAGTTGCCCTGATTTTTTTCAGGAAACTGACTGCTGGAAAGAATGCCTGTGGCCGCCACAGGCCGAACTCGCATCTTGAACCACGGCTTGTGGCCGACTCCCTTACCAATATTGACATACGCACCACTGCCGCCCGTGCCGTCGTTGGCAAACTGATAGCCCCATTGGTCAAATACATCACCGTGAGGATTTGGCCCAATCGGAAAATGAAACTCCATTTCAAATGTGCGTGGGTTAAATCGATGCACGCCACTTTCCCCTGAGCGAACCGTGCGAGTCGGCGTTTCCATCGTGGCCATATTAAAAACACCTCTCGACCAGTAGAGCCAGCCGTCCGGCCCCATCAGCAGCGCATTGGCTGAGTGATGCGAGTCGGCACTGCAGACGCCTTGCAGCATGCGGATCTTCACATCGGCCTTATCGTCGCCGTCGGTGTCCTTCAAAAACCATATCTCGGGCAAGGCCGCGACAAGCATGCCGCCGCCCCAGAATTCAAATCCCGTGACACTATTCAGATCGTCGGCAAAGGTTACGCATCGATCGGCCACTCCGTCGCCATTGTCGTCAGGGAGGCAAACGATCTTGTCGCGACGGGGTTCTTTTGGATTCCAATGGGGATAGGACGGCCAGACCGAAACAAACAGCCGTCCATCGGTATCGACTGCCATCTGCACAGGATTGACGATTTCAGGAAACATTTCTTCGGAGGCGAAAAGATTGACCTGCATGCCGTCGGCAATGCGCATCTTTTCAATCGCTTCTTTACCACCCAGATAAATATGCTTGCCGTCAGGCAACTTGCCCGCAATATTTGTTTTGACTTCGAGTTCCGCAGGCAGATTGCTGTCATCCACGACTTTGTCTTGACCACGCGCAACCGCCCAAACACGCTCGTCGCGGTTGGTTGTCATGACATCGAGAATTTCCATCTCTCGCATCATGACATCGGCATTCGATTGCCCAAACCAAGCCAGTTTGGAGCGACCACCAAACACGTTGTAGCCGTCAACCACACGGTAACGGCTGAACCAGTGGTAATTCTTGTCGAGCACCGCCTGCCGCAACCGCACCAACTGCTTGTCATCTTCTTTGTCATCTTTGGCAACCTTTGTTGTGCCAAATAATTCCTTGACGATGAGCTTGGAAACGGCTTTGTCACCGTCGTCGAGCAAGTGAATGCCATTCATGGTCAGCGGTTTGTCGGCCGAGGCATATAATTTTTGAGTGGGAGTAAAGAGGTCTACAAAAACGACTCCCTTTTCTTTACAGACTTCCTGCATGGCCTGTGTGTAGATCGCTATTTTTTCATTGTTGGCTGTGCCATCCGGCAGATTCGGGTTTTTTAGATTTTCGTGAGCGATCGGTGAGAAAAAAACGAGCCGGGGAGTCGATTCGCCGTTGTATTTCTGTGCCAGCATTCCGCCGATTGTTTCGGCCAGATCCTTGCGAAAGCCTGCCAAGGCATCCGGCCCGCGGAGGGCCTCGTTGTAGCCAAAGAAACAGAAAACAACGTTCGCCTTCGTTTTTGTCAGCCACTGATCGGGACTGCCAAAATTTTCTTCCCGCTGGCGAATCTTGAGTTCATCGCCTGAGTAGCCCAAATTACGGAACGTGATGTCGAGTTCGGGATAGAGCGCGTAGATATAGGTTTCGAGCCAAGCCGAGTGCTGCATCCTGTCGGCTAGCGTGTTGCCGATAAAGGCAATCCGATCACCTTTATGAAGTTCTAGCAGGGGTTCTGCGCTGTGGGCTACACCCTGCGGACCCAAGAACTGACCTAAGCACAGACAAAAGACGATTGCCAAAAACGTTGCAACCGATTGAAAGTAGTGTCGTTGCATAAGAGATTTATTGTCGCTTTCTATCGAAGGGACGGACCGTAAATCAACGCTTTCAGCATAGCCAGAATAGACCCGACTGTCTTAAAAAATAACCGTACCGTGACACACGGCCATCAAAATTCCAAAAACCCTGCGAATTCATCTCTTTTTACCCTCAGGCACCCTCTCGGCGGGGGATCTAAGTGCGATTCAACACCGTCTTTTTGCATCCATTTCCTCTTAGCCCGTCGTGCCCCCATCGATGGCGATCACTTGGCCGGTGATAAACGCAGCACGAGAACTGGTCAAAAAATCGATCGCGCTGGCAACGTCCCCCGGCAGCCCTAATCGGCCCAGTGGCGTGCGCTGAATGATTCGCGCCCGATTACTGGCCGAGAGCGATGCTGAAAGATCTGTTTCTAGAAAACCCGGGGCAACCGCGTTGACGCGAATGCCACGCGGCCCAAGTTCGCGGGCCAAACTTTTTGCAAAGCCCTCCAGCCCGGCTTTGGTGGCCGCGTAAACGGACAGCCCGGGACTTCCTCGCGATGCCACAACAGACGAAATCAAAACAATCGAGGGACTTCCGTTGACAACCACATTCGGGCTTGCAGAACCCGCGTCGGTCGATTCATCCAAACGCCGCTGCCCGACCTTGAGTTCGAAGTCCGACAACGCTGGTTGCACCAGCATCTGCCGCACAGACTCGCGAACAAGCACGATCGATCCTTTGAGATTCACGCTCAGCATCGCTTCAATGTGGTCGTCGCTGAGAGTCGCCAGAACGCCATCGTAAGCCACCGCTGCATTAGCGATGCAGTGGTCGACATGCCCAAATCGCTCGGTAACTCGGCCCACAAACCCCCGCAGAGCGTCGGCATCGGCGGCGTCGAGTTGCTCGGCGACGAGCCTGTTTGGATAAGCCACGACAAGTGCGGCAAGAGCCGCCGAGCCGGAGCGAGAGAATGTGGCTACGCAATCGCCTCGCTCAAGAAAACGCTCCACAAGGGCCAACCCCAGGCCTCGCGAGCCGCCGGAGATGATCGATGTAGGAGGCATAAAAATGATTGCACCTTCTTTGTGGTCAGGAAACTCATCCGCAGCGCGTTTCGTCATTACTACACCGTCGGACGGCGGGGAATTTTTCCGGCTGGATTGGTGGCAATTTTTTTTACGATGTCGAGAATGCGGGGAACACTCTGGGGCTCCAGTCCCATTCGACAGGCGGCAAGGGCCGCCGCTCGAATGCTCTCAGGCGACTGCCCCGCGGGCAGTGGCTCAGAGATGATCACTTCAGCGGCTACAAGCTCACCTGTGATCGCACTTGGCAACCCGTAGACCCGCGCATCGGCTATCCCCAAAACGCCCCGCAAAAGTTCTTCCGCTCGCCGGGGGAAAACTTTCGCACCGCCGACCACAATCACATCGCTACGACGGCCAGAAAATTCGTAGCGATTGCCTCGCCGTTCGATAAGATCGCCTGTCGCCACTTCGGTTGTATCACGCGAGAGTTGCACGAGTAACTCTCCGTCGCGACGCATCGAAAGCTTTGCACCGCCGGGGAGCGTGCGGTTTAGCCAAGCCGCTGGAAATCCCGCCAGGCCATCGCTGACACGAAACACCTCGCCTAACTCCGTCGTAGCGTAGACCTGCGTGATCTTGGCCGCCGGAAAAAGCTCGTGTGCCTGCGACAGGAGTTGGCCGTCGGCTGCCTCGCCTCCCAGCGTGATGCGGTCGAACGTTAGGCGGGCGAGCGTCGAGCGGTCAGCCGACGTGATCAATCTCCGCAAGAGTGTCGGCGTGGCTGGGAGAATCGCGATGTGTTCCTCGACGATCGCTCGTGCTACGGTGTCGGGGTCTCGCGATGCTGGCTGAACCAGTTGTCCGCCTGTTAGTAGAGCCTGCAGCCAGACTTGCAGGCCGGCCCATCGAGCGGCGTCGTACACCAACAGCCAGCCGAGTCCGTGCCACTGCTCTGCAAGTCGAGACGATGCCAAGAGCGAATCCCACGAATGTTCGATGAGCTTGGGTGGCCCACTTGTGCCTGAGGTGGCGACTACAATCTGTGCCGCCACGGAGTCAAAGACGCTGCAAGGACGCGCGCTATTGGCATCGCAAGAGAGTTCTAAGCTGTCATCGAGCGTGATCCATTCTCGCAATTCGCCCACCAAGTCGCGGGAGTCTTCCACCAAAAATGCTACCGGTACATGCTGCCGACCACAGGCCGCCGCGATCACCACGAGTGACTCGATCTGCTTGGCCCTTGCGACGATACCAATCGGCCGCATGGCATCGAGTTGCCTTTCAAGCGTGACGATTCTGTCAGCGATTGCAGCGTAATCAATGGTACGACGGTCCTGAGAGCCGGCCTGCGAAACAATCGCCACACGGTCTGGAAATTGCTGCGCCACAATGCTGATCGCCGCGGCAAGACGGTCTTCAACAGGGGCATCGGCCAAGTGGGCAATCGCGGCAGTGGAGGATGTGGTCATAAGGGTATGGATTCCCATTCTTTGACGGAATGACGATTGATTTATTGAGACGCGATGGCGGTGGAATAGATCGCGATTAAGTCAGCCACCGTTCGGATGCTCGGGCGGGCAGACCCGGCCAATGGAGTGCGAAAGGGATCGATCCCCAGCGAACGCTCAAGCAAAACGATGGCCTGCGCGATATCAAGCGAGTCGAAACCCAGATCGGACGAAAGCAGCATCGACGGCTCAATCACTTTCCTATCACGGCCCGTGTCGTGCAGAACGGTGCGAATCGCATCGGCAATGGAGTCAGAGAGAGACATAATTGCTCACAGGGCCGAAGCCCTGCCTTACTGAAATTCTTGCATGGTGGCAGAACCCGGGGCAGCGATGCCTCGAGCTGTCAGTGCCTGCCAGATGATTTGAAAGAGTGTAGCCACAAGGATCCAAAGGTCTAAGAGCGGCGCATACCATCGCCCCAGCATTTCCACATAGGTGGCATCTAATTCCAGTCGCGTGGGCCAGTCAATCGCATTCCGGCCGCGAATTTGTGCCCATCCAGAAAGCCCCGGCCGCACCAAGAGCCTCGTCGCCTGCCGCCGCGAATAACGGGGAATGTATCGCATCGGCAGTGGTCGCGGCCCAATCAGGCTCATGTCGCCAGACAACACGCTCAAGAGTTGCGGCAATTCATCAAGGCTTGTGCAGCGGAGAATTTTGCCCGCGAGCCTTAGTCGCTGGGCATCGGGAAGAGGTTCACCATCCAGACCGGTTGCAGTACTCATGGAACGAAACTTGGCAATCAGAATCGGTCTCCCGTTTTGACCAGCCCGCTCGTCAAGATAAAGCACCGGCTTACCAAGCACCATGCGCACGACCACCCATGTGGCAAGCATCAACGGAGTCAGGGCAATGAGGAGCACAGAAGCCCCGAGAATGTCCGCACAACGCTTGAGCCTCGCTGCATAACAGCGATTGCGAAGGTTGTCTGGAAGTGATTGCGGGGGCGTTGCCTCAAGCACAAGTGAATTCCTTTAGCGGCCTCGATCGGAAAACGACTCGCTGCGTTCTGCAACGAGCACAAGGCCGATCAGGAGCACCATGCCGATTACGATTGTCGAGAGCACGACATGATCGGCTGTTGTGCGGGCGGTCGGATCAAACAGCGGCATCAACGCAAGAGCAGCGGTCATCGCCGCGAGCCCTCCGTACAGGCTCGAGACGCCACGGTGAGACCAACCGGCAATCACGAGGCGCTGGTAGAGGTGGCTGCGATGGGCCTTAAAAATATTTTCTCGCTTACGCAGTCGGCGGACGATTGTGTAGGCCGTGTCGAAGATGAACGGCCAGAGTGCGACAACGGCAACAGGCATAATCAGATGCACGCTTTTTTCCGGTACTGACAGCGGCAGCACCGCAATCAGAAAACCACAAAACGCACTCCCGACATCCCCCATAAAAATCCTCGCCGGCGGCCAATTGCAACTGAGAAAACCGAGTGCTGCTGCCGCAAAAGCAGCAGCAATCGCCACCACCGCCGGAGCCTGCACCGTCGCCGCGACCAAGGCGATGGCGAGCCCTGCAACGACGGCCGTGATTCCGGCAATGCCGTCAATGCCGTCCATAAAGTTAAAGGCATTGGTGAGCCCCACGATCCAGAGAAGCGTCAGCGGCCAAGCGGCAAACCCCAAATCGATACAGCCAAACGAACCCAGATCCACCTGCCCAACCGGGCCGAGAATCGCAATGGCCATCAGGCCGGCAATCATGTGTATTGAGATTCGGGTGCGGTTTTTGAGCGATTCAATATCGTCTACCCAACTGATCGCTGCAATCAACAAGGCCGGCAGCATGATGCCGACCACCCGCCAGATTGCTTCTGGATGGAGAATCGCAGCCAGTAAAGCCCCGCCACTCACGACGGCCACAACGGCAAGACCCCCACCCCGCGGCGTCGTGCGAGTGTGGCTGCTGCGGGAGTTGGGCGTATCGACGATCCCACGAGCTCTCGCCCAACTCACGAGCCGCTGCGTGAGCAGAGCCGACCCGACAAGGGCTGTGACACACCACACACACCAAAAGACGAGCACGGGCCAAAAGATAAACAAGGGCATGGGGCGATAGCCAAAGGCTGGTGGCTAGAGTGTTTGCTGAACGTGTGCGATTGTTTTACAGATGTCGTCTACGACAGCTTCATCGACATGCGCTCCCATCGGTAGCGACAGACTGCGGGCCGAGAGGAGTTCGGTGACGGGGAGCGGCCGCATCGGATCATAAAAATGTGCAAACGCTTTTTGAAGATGGCAGGGTGGATCGTAGTAGGCGCGGGTTTCAATGCCGCGATCGGCCATCTCTCGCCGCAGGGAGTCTCGTGAAATACCAAACTGGGCCGGATCGATTGTGATTGAAAAATCTTTATGACTGGACTGACTGCCCGGGGACGTTTCCACAAATCCGATGCCTGGCACCTGACTGAGTTCTTGGCGATAGAGGGTCGCAATCTGATCGCGCCTAACAACCACGCTGTCGAGGATCGTCAGCGAGGCGAGCCCCAGCGCCGCGCTCAACTCCGGCATCCGGCCGTTGACACCGGAAAAAAGAGCGTCGTAGGAACCGTCGTTGCCATACTCGCGACCCATCCTCACAAAGTGGGCGAGGCAGTCACAGTTGGTGGCCACAATCCCCCCTTCTCCAGCCACCAAGAGCTTGGTCGGCGAAAGACTAAAAATTTGCGCGGTGCCGCCTGAGCCAACGGGCTTGCCATGCGAGCTTGCACCGAATCCATGGGCTGCATCAATTATCAACGGCAGGCCGTGCTCGGCCGCAATTGCCTCAAGGGCCGGCACATCACAGGGGTTGCCAAAGTTGTGGCAGGCGGAAATTGCAACGGTGTGCGGCGTGATCGCGGCAGCCACCGTTTGCGGCAGCACATTAGTTGTGGCTGGATCGACCTCGATAAAGACCGGCCGGAGGTTATTCCAGACAACGGCTGCCGGACCGGCGAGAAATGTATAGCTGGGCATAATCACTTCGCCCATTGGCTGGGTGAGGTCAACGCTCAGAGCCCCATTCAACCGGGAACGCTGTTCCATGCCAGCAACCCGGCAGTCCGCACGACCGCGATTGTCGCGACAACTCCCCGCCGCGATACCGAGGCTCTTGTAGACAAGCATCAAGCCGACCGTGCAACTGCTTACAGCCACCGCATGCCGCACGCCGAGTCGCTGGGCGATGGCCTGCTCAAACTTTTGGACATTGGGGCCTTTCGTGAGTTGACCGCTGCAGACAATCTTTTCAAACTCCTCGTGAAGCAACTCATAGGGGGGCATCATCGGCCGCACAAATGGCACGTGAAAGACGCCGGACGCAGGGTTCTTGGCAGAGGCCGCTGGGGAAGTGAATGCGAGGGGATTTGTCTGCATCTTGGGTAACGTTTTAAACTCGGATTCGACTGGGATTGTGTTAGGCAAGGGTTTCTGTGCTGGGACCTTTTTGTCTGTCAGCCACCGGCCGTAGCGGCCTCCCTTCGAGACCATACTCTGGCACGAGATCGCGCAGGCGAGTTCTTACGATTTCGGGTGGCTCGTCGAGGAGAGTCGTCAGGTCCTCTAAGAGTGCTTCGACGGCGGCTAGCTCGGCCGGCCTGTGCATCGCACAAAACACCTTGGGATGCTTAGTGTGCACGCGCCGCTCCTCATCAAAATAGAGTTCCTCGTAGAGCTTTTCACCAGGACGCAAGCCTGTAAAAACAATTTCGATGGTCTCTTCGTCAAGGCCTGATAAGGCGATTAAGTCACGGGCGAGGTCAACGATTTTAACGCTTTCACCCATGTCGAGCACGAAGATTTCTCCTCCGTCCCCCATCGCTGCGGATTGCAGCACGAGTTGCGACGCCTCGGGAATCGTCATGAAGTAGCGTTCAATCAAAGGATCCGTAACCGTGACTGGCCCGCCGCGGCGAATCTGCTCCTGAAAGATCGGCACAACACTGCCATTGCTGGCGAGCACATTGCCAAATCGCACAACAATAAATTTGGTTTTGGATTCCTTGGCAAGCGCGTGGACAAAACGCTCCGCAATCAGCTTCGAACAACCCATCACGCTCGTGGGATTGACGGCCTTGTCGGTTGAAATCATGACAAACTCTCGCACTCCATGCCGGTCGGCGAGGCGGGCTAACGACTGCGTCCCAAGGCAATTGTTTTTAATCGCTTCGGCTGGATTCCACTCCATCATAGGCACATGCTTGTGGGCAGCGGCGTGAAAGACAACATCGGGGCGATGTGTGACGATAATCTGCTCCATCCGAGGCTCGTCAGTGATGTCAGCCAAGAGCGGTTCAAACGATGGACGCGGCTGGGCACGAGCAAATTCCTGCTCGATGAGAAACAGAGCGTTTTCACCCCGCTCGACCAACAGCA
>QWQJ01000080.1 GCA_003670865.1 Planctomycetota bacterium
AACAAGTCGATTTGCTCAAACGCTGGGTGGCTGAAGGGGCTGTGTATCAGGGGCACTGGTCTTTTCAGCCTGTCGAGCGGCCGGCTGTCCCCCGAGTCACGGATGAAAAGTGGTCCCGCAATGCGATTGACCACTTTTTACTGGCGAGACTCGAAAAAGAAAATCTCAAGCCGTCACCGGAAGCTAATCAACGCACGCTTTTGCGGCGACTGTCGCTGGATCTCACTGGTCTGCCGCCGTCGCCGGAGGAGATTGCCAGTTTTCTTGCTGATCAATCTCCCGAGGCATACGAAAAGGTTGTCGATCGCTTGCTCGCGTCGCCGGGTTATGGCGAACAGATGGCTTTACAATGGCTTGACTTCGCCCGATATGCCGACAGCAATGGCTTTCAAGCCGATAGCAGTCGCAAACAATGGCCCTGGCGCGATTGGGTGATTAAGGCGTACAACGATAATCTGCCATTTGATCGCTTTACAACAGAACAATTAGCCGGCGACCTCTTGCCTGCGGCAAGCAATTCTCAAATCGTCGCCACAGGCTTCAATCGCAACCATCGCCTCAATGGCGAAGGGGGGCTGATTGCCGAGGAATGGCGGGTTGAAACCGTTATTGATCGAGTTGAAACCACCGGCCTCACCTGGCTCGGGCTGACGTTCAACTGCTGCCGTTGCCACGATCACAAATACGACCCCATCACGCAGAAAGAGTTTTATCAACTCTTTGCATTCTTTAACAACATTACCGAAAGCGGCACGCTGCAAGCAGGAGATGGCCAAAACAACGAACCGATTGTCTTGGCCATAACGCCCGAGCAAGAAGCAGAACTTGCAAAGTTAGATCAGTCACACAAAGCGGCAGAAAAAAATCTTGCTGAAGAAAACCAAGCACTGCCGGCACAGGCGGTCGAGTGGGCGGAGAAAAACTGCCATTTGATTGGGGAAGAGTCGCCTTTTCCCGCTGAGCTCAAGCAGTCGCTGGCGATCGACGCCGACCAAAGGACGCCGGCCCAAAGGGGCGTTATCGAAACATTTTTTCGGACGTATGAAAGCCCCTTGATCAAGCGTGCTCAAGAGAATGTCGCGCAGTCGAAAAAGGTACGAGATGAATTCAAGGCCAGACTCCCCAGCGTGATGATCATGCGTGAAGGACCTGTCCGAGATGCATTTCAATTAGTGCGAGGAGAGTATGACAAGCATGGAGATAAAGTGACCGCTGGCCTGCCGGCGGCTTTTGCATCGCTCCCGGCAGACGCGCCGCTCAACCGCCTTGGACTTGCGGAGTGGATTGTCTCTTCTGCCAATCCACTCACGGCGCGGGTTTGGGTCAATCGGGCCTGGGAGCGATTCTTTGGCGTCGGCTTGGTCAAGACATCGGAAAATCTGGGCTCACAAGCCGAGTTTCCCGTACACCCTGAATTGCTCGATTGGCTCGCAGCAGAGTTCATGCAGCCCACTTCCTCGGTAGCCGTCAGCGGCCAACCGGCTCATCAATGGGATATGAAGGCGATCCATAAGGTGATCGTCACGAGCGCAGCCTATCGACAGGCAACGGCTTTGAACAAGACGCTCGCCCAGAAAGATCCCGAAAATCGTCTGATTGCTCGGGGTCCGCGGTTTCGTCTGTCCGGAGAAGCCCTTCGGGATCAGGCACTTGCCATCAGCGGACTGTTGATTGATCGCGTTGGCGGTCCAAGCGTGAGACCCTACATGCCCAACGGAGTGTGGGACGAGACAACCCGCTACGGTGACCTGCGAAATTACAAACACGATGCGGGCGAGAGCCTTTATCGACGGTCGATGTATACGATCTGGAAACGGACTGCCGCTCCGCCGACCATGTTGATTTTTGACGCACCGAATCGTGAAATCTGCACGGTCAAGCGATCCCGCACCAATACACCGCTCCAAGCCCTGTCGCTCTTAAATGAAATCACCTATGTCGAAGCAGCTCGTAAATTAGCCGAACGCATGATTGCAGAAGGGGGAAGTTCGGTCGAAGATCGATTGAAATATGGTTTTCAATTAGTCACTGCTCGAGAGCCAGTGGCGGGCGAATTGCAAGTCTTAGCGGAAGGTTTTGGTCGCGACATTGCGCGGTTTCAAGATCAAAAAGCCGAGGCTGAAAAGTTCTTGGCCTTTGGTGACTCTACATCGACCAAAGCATCGAATCCGCTCGAGTTGGCGGCGTATGCTCTAGCCGCTAATGTGCTGCTCAATCTTGATGAAGTTGTCACCCGCGAATGAGGTTTCGCTTTCAAAGCGAAAAAAATGATGCCCCAATCCCCCCACTTGGTGATTCAAGACGCCGTCAATCGTCGAGCGTTTCTCAAGCAGTCGGGCGTTGGATTAGGGGCCCTGGCCCTGGGGTCACTGCTGGGTGATGGGTTTAGAGGCCTGCAACCCACAAGCGCTGCCGAAGTCGCCAAAGCCAATCTCGGCGGGCTCGGCTTTCCCAACTATGCCCCCAAAGCCAAGCGGATCATCTACCTCTTTCAGTCCGGCGCGCCATCACAAATGGATCTTTTCGACCCGAAGCCGGTGATGGAAAAACATCGAGGAGAAGACTTGCCCGAGTCGATTCGTAAGGGCCAGCGACTGACCACAATGACCTCTGGCCAGTCAAAGTTTCCTATCGCCCCGTCGTTATTTAAGTTTTCCCAACATGGCCAAAGTGGGATGTGGATGAGCGATCTGCTTCCTTACATGTCCACAATAGCGGACGATTTTTGCATGGTTCGCTCAGTGTTTACTGAAGCCATCAATCACGATCCAGCCATCACCTTTTTTCAGACCGGAAACCAACTGGCTGGGCGGCCTAGCATCGGTTCCTGGGTCAGCTACGGTCTGGGCAGCGTCAATCAAGATTTACCTGCTTATGTTGTGCTCACGTCATTTGGCAGCGGTCGCACCGACGATCAACCGCTCTACGATCGCCTTTGGGGTTCCGGATTTCTGCCCTCCCAGCATCAGGGCGTTAAGTTTCGTAACACGGGCGACGCGGTCTTATATCTGTCCAATCCTCCAGGCATTGACGCAAAAACGCGTCGAGAAACGCTCGACCGCTTGGCAGCCCTGAACCATCAGCACTTTGAACAAATCGGCGACGATGAAATCCAGACTCGAATTGCCCAGTACGAAATGGCATTTCGTATGCAGACTAGCGTGCCCGACCTGATTGACCTCTCGCGGGAACCGCAAAGCATTCTTGATTCGTACGGCCCTGATGTGAAAAGGCCGGGTAGCTATGCCTCCAACTGCTTGCTCGCCCGCAGGCTGGCCGAACGGGACGTTCGATTCGTGCAATTGTTTCACATGGGCTGGGATCATCACGGCGGCTTACCCAATGCAATCCGGGGCCAGTGCCGCGATACCGATCAAGCGACATGGGCGTTGATTAGAGATCTCAAGCAGCGAGGCCTCTTAGACGACACGCTGGTTGTCTGGGGTGGCGAATTTGGTCGCACTATTTATTCACAGGGTGGATTATCTGCCGACAATTACGGCCGCGATCATCACCCCCGCTGCTTTACGGTGTTGCTGGCGGGGGCAGGCATTCACAAGGGCACAACCTACGGCGAGACCGACGACTACTGCTACAATATCAACCGCGATCCAGTGGGTGTTCACGATCTCAATGCCACACTCATGCACCTTTTGGGCGTCGATCATACGAAGTTGACCTTCCGCTATCAGGGCCGCGACTTTCGTCTGACCGACATCCACGGGGAAGTTGTCAAAGGCATTGTGGCGTGAGTCTTTGCTGTAGACTCACAGGCTCGCGAATCGCCGCCCCTGTTGCCGCCGCTGGCCGTGGCTCAGTGGGACATGAGATGGCTACTCTTACTCGCCTGCGTCTTTCTACTAGATTTTCCCGAACAGACATTAACGAGTATTGCTCGTCGTTGAATGTTCCACTGACTCCGGCTCATCGCCTCTAACAGCCATGTTTTCTCGGCGTTGGCAGGGCCGGAACGTGGCTCGAAGTTAATGATCCAAGACTCATCGCTCGACTGCTGGGATTCGACAAACGGAAGATTTTCTGGAACGAGTTGCTTCCCAGAAAGGTTGAGATCGATATCCCGGATATTCAGGTCGATTAAAGCGACTGGAAGAATCCGATCAAGGCATCTGATTCCTGCCATCCCTTGACGGTAGGGACGGCCCGCCATTCCAATGAGCCGAACCGGTCTATTTTTTGAAGCCGGATATTCAATACAAGACGCTCGTTATACAAGACACTTCTTTAACAGAAAGTACGAAACATGCGATCAGAAAATATCATTCGGCATGGGGCAGTCGGCTTCGCCATCGCATTCTTGTTGCTGGCGTTGCCTAGCTTAGCGGCAGAGACACCTCCCGCGGCTCCGGCCACAAAATCCCAGCAGATCGGCAAGAGTCCAATCAAAGTTTTTATTTTGGCGGGACAGTCCAATATGGAGGGACATGGTGTCATTAAGGGCCAGCAAAATGGAACGCTGGAGACATTTCTAAAGGATCCGGCATCTGCCGACCGCTACAAACACCTCGTTGCCAAGGACGGGGCCTGGATCGTGCGCGATGATGTGTGGATCACATACGCCAAAAAAGGGAGCCTTACGGTGGGTGGTTTTGCAGGTGGCGATAACGCAATCGGCCCAGAACTAGGGATCGGTCTGAATATCGGCAACTTTATCGAAAACCAAGTGTTGCTCATCAAGGTTGCAGTGGGCGGCACGAGCCTCGCGGAAAATTGGCGGCCGCCGAGCTCGGGGGGCGAGGTTGGCTTCTGGTACAAGGCAATGCTCGACGGGGTCGCTGAGCAACTTAAGAACCTCAAGACCGATTTTCCAAACTACGATGCAAAGGGTCATGAAATCGCTGGTTTTTGTTGGCATCAGGGCTGGCAGGACGGCTGCGGCGACGCTTCCGCCAATGAATACGAGACCAATATGGTCAACTTTATCAAGGATGTTCGCAAAGACCTCGGCGTGCCCAACCTCCCGTTTGTGATCGGGGGAAGCGGGTTTGGAGGCTGGGAGCAGAGTATTCCTCGCCGCCTGAAGATCATGCAGGCCCAAGACGCGGCGGCCGCCCGCCCAGAATTCAAAGGCAATGTGATCTATGTCGAAACCCGCGATTTTTTTCGTGATGGCCCCGTCTCGCCACGACCGATCCGCTATCATTGGTGTTGTAACTTTGAAAGTTACTACCTGATCGGCGACGGTATGGGTAAGGCGATGGTAGAATTACTGGGTGGTCCCAAGGCCCCCGCTAATTCCACTGGTCCGCCCAAAAAAGAGTGAGGCAGTCAGTCCTGAGTGTTGGTAGGCCTCTGTCGGACCAAAGAAGCTAGGGCCAACTGCTGGTGGAGCATCATTCGCTATGAATACCAGCACGACTATTAGCACGCAGGGACTTTTTTCTAACCCGTCGGGCTGCATTGCTGACTGGGAGACCAACTTTCTGCCTGTTAGATCGTCCGCAGAGCAGACGCTGCTACGCATCAAGCCAACTGATTCGGAGTCACAAAGCCTTCCATTCTGTGATGGGCTTGTGGTTTCGATGTATCGCAACGGATTTGTGCAAAGCCTGATTTTTCATGTTGCGATGCTCTTGGTGCTCGCGCTTGTTGTCATTCGGCCCGAGTCGTTTTCCAGTCAGTTGGCACTAGTGGTCGACTTCCATGCGGCCGTAGAGGAGCCAGTCGATGCCGAGCCGATTGAAATGCTAATGCCGGAGTCGATGGCAGAAGATGAAAAAGAAGCTGTTGATGAGAGTCTTACTCTAGTGGCCGAGGATTCTGCGCCGTTGGCCGATACGATTGATGTTGAAACCGTAACGCTTGCCAGCTTTGTTGCTAACGAACCTGTGAGCGGCATCGAAGCAACTGATCTGCTTGTGGATGTGCCGTCTGCCGCTCGTATGGCCAGAGAAATGGGGCTGTCGAGCTCTTTGCAGGGAGACGGGAATGATGGAGATGGAAGTGCCATTGGTGGTGAAATAGGCCGTCGCCTGCAGGCCGCCGGGGCTCGGTCGGGAGATGTGCAGATTTCCATTGCGTGGAATAACTTCAACGACATCGATCTGCATGTGATGGTCGAGGCAATCGCTCCAGCCCAAGGCGTCTCAATGATCAATTTCATGAATCGTCAAGGGAGGTGTGGTGGCTGGCTTGATGTCGATCAGAATGTCACCCCAACAACGGCTCAGGCTGTCGAAAATATTTTTTGGGCTCGCGGCATCGCGCCAAATGCTCGCTATACAGTGGGCGTGCATCACTACAAGAACTGGGGCGGCCCCAATCCAACCGAAGTGGAAGTGGTCGTGCTCGTCGACGGCATACAAAAAAACTTTCACGTCAACGTGTATGCCGGAAAGTCACTGACGATCGTCACGAGCTTCACACGAGACAAAAATTCCTCCAGGAAGCAGTCCTCAGCGAAGAAGTGATTCTGGATGAGTGTTCTAATATTTGTGAGCAGCGAGATCAACACGCCGTGAACCTCTCCGCAGTAGCCATCGCTCTGATTATTACTGCTGCTCCGGCTTTGGTGTCGGCTAGCGATCACCTCTCAGCCTACAGCGATCGCATCAAGCCGCTGCTAGCCAACCGTTGTTTTTCCTGCCACGGTGGACTCAAACAGGAAGCCGGTTTGCGGCTCGACACAGTTGAAAACATGCTCAAAGGGGGCGATTCGGCCGCGGCCATCGTGCCTGGACCTGCGGGCGAGAGTCTGTTGATTGCCCGGGTCAGCGATCCCGACCCGGCCACGCGGATGCCGCCGGAAAGCGAGGGAGAGCCGCTGACCCCCGATCAGCTCGAGGTCTTGAAAGAGTGGCTGCACTCTGGCGCACCAGCGCCGCCCAACGAGATTCCTGAGGCCGATCCACGTACCCACTGGGCATTTCAGCCACGCCTGCGGCCTGCCGTGCCAGAGGTGGCAATTCAAGATTGGGTTAAAAATCCGATCGATGCCTTCATTGCTCAGGACCACGAAAAAAATAATCTTTCGCCGCAGCCTGAAGCCTCAAGATCGGTTCTAGTACGAAGGCTCTTTATCGACCTGATCGGTCTGCCGCCAACCGTTGATGATATGCGGGCAGTGGCCGCCGATTCGACGCCGCAGTGGTACGAAAAACTCGTTGAGCAATTGCTAGCCGATCCCCGGCATGGCGAGCGGTGGGGGCGCCACTGGATGGATGTGTGGCGATACAGCGATTGGTGGGGACTCGGAGACGAGCATCGCAACAGTCAGAAGCACCTCTGGCACTGGCGGGACTGGATCGTCGAATCGCTCAATGCAGACACGCCGTATGACGAAATGCTCCGGCAGATGCTAGCCGCCGATGAACTCTACCCCGAAGACTTGTCAAAGCTCCGCGCCACAGGCTACCTCGCCCGCAATTACTTTGCCTGGAATCGCACGCAGTGGCTCGACGAAACGGTCGAACATGTGGGAAAGGGATTGCTTGGCCTGACGATGAATTGCTCGAAGTGCCACGACCATAAGTATGATCCGATCCAGCAGATTGATTATTATAAAATGCGGGCGTTCTTTGAGCCCTACCACGTGCGGCTCGATGTTGTGCCTGGGGAAATTAATCTAGACCGCGACGGCATTCCGCGCGTCTTTGACGGGGTGCTCGACACGCCGACATATCTTTTTGTGCGTGGCGATGAGAGCCGGCCAGATACCTCACATCCGATCACGCCGGGTGTGCCCGCTGTGTTTGCGTTTAAGGATTTAGTAATCACCCCTGTCTCTTTGCCTCAAACTGCCTTTCACCCAGAGAGTCGTACCTGGGTGATTGGTAATCATCTGCAAATGGCTCGTGCCGCAATTGAAAAGACCGAGGAATCTTTGGCCTTGGCAACCCAGAGGCTTTTATCGGTGACAGCTCAAGGAATAGAAACGCCCGTCGCAGATCTTACAGACGCGGAGGCAAAGCAGGCATCCCTCCTAGCGGCACTGGCCGTTCAAAAGCGAAAGTTAGCGACCGTCCAACAGCAAGCTTTAGCTCTCGAAGCTGCCTGGGCAGCCGACGGCACGGCCCCGGACTTTCACCAAAAAATCGCCGCAGCGCAAAAAGCATTGGAGCAGGCACTGGGGGACGTGAGTGCCTCGGGAGACAAGGGCAAGCCACTGGCCTTGGTCGGTGCGAAATGGTCGCCTACGAAGTTTCGCACTACAAAGGGCTACGACCCGACGGTTGAGTTTCCGGCCACCAGCACCGGTCGTCGCACGGGCTTGGCTTTGTGGATCACCGACCCCCACAATCCACTGACAGCCCGCGTGGCCTGTAACCACATTTGGATGCGTCACATGGGGCAGCCACTGGTGGCTTCGGTGTTTGACTTTGGCCGGAAAGGCAATGCTGCGACCCATCCAGACCTGCTCGATTGGCTGGCTTGCGAGTTAGTCGATGGTGCGGGCGATGGGGGCTGGAGCATGAAGCATCTGCATCGGCTGATCGTCACGTCGGCTACTTATCGTATGACATCTTCAGCAGTCGGTGCAGAGTCGCATGCCCAGATCGACCCCGACAATCGCCTGCTCTGGAGGCGCGATGCGATCCGGCTCGAATCGCAGGTGATTCGTGATTCGATTCTATTTTTGGCTGGCACGCTCGACTTAACTCTCGGAGGGCCGTCTGTGCCGCCGGATAAACAGGCCGACTCGAAACGCCGCAGCCTCTATTTTTTTCACTCCAACAACGACCGCAATCCGTTCCTAACGGCATTTGATGAAGCCGATGTGAAGGAGTGTTACCAGCGAGATCGAAGCATTGTGCCGCAGCAGGCGTTGGCTTTGGCCAACTCGCGGTTGGTGCAGGAGGCAGCGGCAAGAATCGCAGAGGTGTTGGTGTCCACCGCTGACGGGCTAGCTGCCGTCACCGACGAGGAGTTTACGGCTAAGGTGTTTGCCACGCTGCTGGGTCGCCAGCCGCACGCAAGCGAGCTTCGAGAGTGTTCGGCGGCGATTGAGGCATGGCGGTCGCTCGCTGGAGATGGATCGGCTCTGGCCGGTCATACGGCCAGAACGCAACTGGTCTGGGCAGTGATCAATCACAACGACTTTGTCACCCTGCGGTAAGCGGCAGCAGGGAAAAATCACATTGAACGGCAGGCCGTCTTTAGGGAACGATATGAGTCGCAGGTACCAACCACCCCGACGGACATTTTTGGCCGACATGGGCATGGGTTTCACAGGACTCGCCTTAGGTGCGATGCTGCACAGCGACGGCTTTACCCGTGAGGCCTCATGGACGCCGCCGAATGGTTTGCCCCATTTTCCAGCCAAGGCCAAGCGAGTGATCTGGCTCTTCATGAATGGCGGCGTAAGCCACATGGAGAGCTTTGACCCGAAGCCGATGATCAGCACATACGGCGGCAAGACAATCAACGAAACGCCGTACGCAGATGTGCAAAACGCCGACAAACTGGCGATCGAAAGAGCGATGGCCCCCGATGCCAATGGGCAGCAGCGCAACACGCTCTTTCCGTTGCAAGTTGGCTTCAAGCGGCACGGTCAAAGCGGCATTGAGGTGAGTGACTGGTTTCCGCACATCGCCAAAAATATCGACCGCATTGCGGTGGTCCGTTCGATGTGGACCACCGACAGCAATCACATGGCTCAAACTCAATTTCATAGCGGTCGCAACATGCTCGACGGAGAGTTTCCTACGCTCGGTGCCTGGGTTCACTACGGCTTAGGATCGCTCAACGACAATCTCCCCCAGTTTATCTCGATCGGCACTCGCGAATATTGGAATAAAAAAGACGGACTCTACCTCGGCCCCGCACATGATGCTGTGCCCCTGCGAATTGATCCGAGCAATCCACTCGATTTTGGCAAGCCGGAACTGCCGTTTTCTCGCGAGGCCCAAGCGGTTGGTTTTGATTTGATTGAATCGCTCAATCGGCAAACGGCAGTCGAGTATCCCAACGATCCCGCCACAGCCGCGCGAGTGGCTTCGTATGAACTCGCCTTTCGCATGCAGCGGAGTGTTCCTGAAGTGCTTGACTTTTCCGGTGAGACGGCCGAGACCAAGGCACTTTACGGGCTCGATCTGCCGCACTGTCGGGAGTTTGGCACGCAGCTTTTGGCCGCCCGTCGCTTTGCCGAACGGGGCGTCCGGTTTATCCAAATTCAGCACGGTG
>QWQJ01000002.1 GCA_003670865.1 Planctomycetota bacterium
CCTCTACGAAATTCTCCAGGTGCTGAGTCTCACCCTATTCGAGAAAACGCCTCTTTTTCAGGCACTTCAGGCCGAAATCGACGCATCTAAGCAAGACGCGGATCGTAACCAATGGAAATTGTTCGAATCATAACCGGACAGCAGTGTAAAACTACATAAAATATTTTAGTTTGTGGTGTATAGTGATAAGGGCAAGGGAACCGCCTCAAGACTTGAGTGAATTAGCCGTGAAACCGATTGTCCAGTCAATTATCTCTCCTGGATCAGGCAGATCGCCCGGGAATAACGCTCTTTCTGAACAGCGTTCTGCTCATCCTCATACACGCACGACGGACGGTCATTTCCCGGATGACATGGGGCTCTTGGATGGTTGCCGCAACAGACTCATGCGATTTGTGCAAGAGATGCAATCGCCTGACCAGCGAACTCCATGGATTGTGATTGCATCGCTCGTGTCAATGCTTATCTATAGCTATTGGCCCGGACTCCTCAACGCTCAATCAAGCTGGAACAATCCGCAATACTCTCATGGCTGGATTGTACCCCTCTTTTCACTCGCACTTCTCTTTTGGTGGCGTAAGCCAATCGATACCGTGGAAACATCGGCAAGACTAGCTGGTGTGGGAATCCTGCTCGGTAGTTTTGCACTCCGCTTGCTAATGGCTCGCTACCGAATTGTCACCATTGATATGTACACATTTGTGCCTTCGCTGGTAGGAGTTTTTCTCTTGGCGGGCGGATGGGGCATGTTTCGATGGTCATGGGCTCCTATCTGCTTTCTTATTTTTATGTACCCACTTCCCGACGAGGCAACTCGCTACCTGCTTGGCCCCATGCAGACGCTGGCCACAATCGTGAGCACGTATGCGCTTCAGACCATTGGGCTGGATGCTTATCGGGAGGGAAATCAAATCGTTTTGGGAGAAATGCACCTTGGTGTGGTGGACGCCTGCAGCGGGCTGCGAATGTTGACTATTTTCATTGCCCTTTCTGTCGGCATCGTTCTCGTCGGCAACCGCGAGTGGTGGGAGAACCTTGTCATAGTCTTGAGCGCGATCCCCATTGCGTTGATTGTCAACTCCATCCGCATCACCGTCACCGGCCTGCTTTACCAAGTGGCCAGTTCAGAAATCGCCGAGATGGTTTTTCATGATTTAGCTGGGTGGGTCATGATGCCGATGGCCCTGGGAATGCTTTTTTTAGAGCAGTATCTTTTGATGCACCTGTTCATCCCGGAAGATCAAGGTGTGCAAGCACTTACGGTAAGGAACAAAAGCGGTGCCGCTCGCTAGAATCGTTTCAATCGGCCCCGCCAACGCCCCCGTGATAGCAGAGAACTCGGGAATCATGAAAAACTACTGACGAAGCTCAATAAATAGGGTAAAATTCGGCTGAATCCGGCGGCTTTCGACCAACTCTTTTTCTCAAACCACCTTTGGCTGACCAACACTGACTCAGTTCATTACATTCGATTGTTTTCCATGAATAGCAGTCCAAACCCAAACACCGACGCAAATGCTGCCAGTGCCTCGTTTGAGACGCCACACAACGCCCTGAGCGTCCGTCATTCTGGGGTTCTTCAAAGCCCGCAACCGCAACTGCTGCCGCCCTCGTACACAGAAGACCGGGATTCGCTTGCCGGGGGAATTGATTACCGACGGGCGTGGCATGCTTTTCGCCGCCGCTGGCTGCCTGCTGTTGTCCTCGGGATGACCTTGGCAGTCTTAGCAGCCGTTGGTGCTTGGTTTTTTCTGCCTAAGGGATATGAGGCTGTTGCGTGGCTACGAGTGCGCGACAAGTCTGGAATGCTCAGCGGTGGAGGCCGTGATGCGGCAGAATACGAGGCCTATCGAAAAACTCAGGTGCAGTTGATCAAAAGCCCTTTTGTTTTGACAGCGGCCTTGCGGCGGCCAAGCATCAGTGACCTAGGCATGCTGAGAGATGAAATCGATCCGGTGAGTTGGCTTGCTCGCAATGTTCAAGTCACTGCTCCTATGGAATCGGAGGTTGTCCAGGTGCGGCTGCGAGGTGAAAACGCTACTGATGTAACCAAAATTACAAATGCCGTGACGGCTGCCTACTTAGAGGACATTGTCAACAAGGATCGCGCTGAACGACTGGCACGACGCAGTGCACTGGAAAAAAAATATAAGGAAAACATGGTCGAAATGCGGTCCCGCCGCGAGACATTTAACGCACTCGCACGCACCTTGGGTGCGAGAGATAGCTCTGAGGTGGCGACACAACGCAGCCTCTTGCTCGACCACCTCGGCTCACTGCGATCCCAGATCACCCAGTCGCAGCGGGATCTTGTTGCCATTGATTCTGAACTGGCCGTCCTCGATGCCAAGGCTCGTGGCGATATATCCGAAGAAGAATCTGTGCCCGAGGAAATCGTTGCTGCCATGCTGGCCAGAGATCCGCAAATAATTGAAATGAAAGCTCGGCTTTCCGGGCTCGAGGAAGCCATTGCGTACCAATCACAGCGCAGTGCCAGAGGTGACAACGAACCAGCCGTCAAACGCATGCGAATCCAGCAAGAGGATGCTATCCGCCGGATTCAATCGCGTAGTCTGGAATTACGCCCGCAGATCATGTCGCAGCTAAGCTTGGAAGGCGTAGGCCGACGGCCGGGGCAGACGTTGGAGAGCCCGCTGGTGCTTAAAATGCGAAGAAACATGCTCGCCAATTCCCTCCAAGACGCCTCTAAAGATTTTGAGAAAATTGCCAAGGAAGCAACTGAACTCGGTCAGGCCAATGCTGATCTTGAGGCTCGCAAGGGGGAAATCGAGCAATTGCAGCGTGTCACTGACCAGATTGGTATGCAGCTAGAAAGTACAGCGATTGATTTAACGATGCCCAATCGTGTTACTTTGATCGAAGAAGCGAGTGTTCCCGAAGGCAATGATCGATTATTCCGCACAGTGCTGGCGTTGATGGCCGGTTGCGTCGGCCTAGTTTTGGGTGGTGGAACGCCTGTTTTGTTTGAGTACATCCGCGATCGCTTGAGCACAGGCGAAGAAGTCTCACAACGCATCGGCGTGCGAATGATTGGCACGCTGCCATGGAGCAGACTTTCCAAGCAGGCCAACGAAGGACTGATGGCTGAATGCGTGGATGGCATTCGCACGCTGATCATTCAAGCCGGCCGCGAAGCACCTCGAGTTATTCTTGTCACCAGTGCGGTGGAGCATGAGGGCAAGACCACGCTGGCATCACAACTTGCTGCGAGTTTAGCCCGTTCGAATAAGCGTACTCTTCTCCTTGACGGAGATCTCCGTCATCCCAATGTGCACATTGCTCTTGAACTTGATCTGGGCAAAGGCTTACCAGAACTTTTGCGCGGCGAAATCAGTAGCGACGAAGCGATCCAGCCGACAGGTATCGAAGGATTATTTGCTGTGACTGGTGGAGCGTGCGACTATGCAGCAGTGACAGCCCTCTCTCGGCCTGAAGCCGCCAATATCATCAAGCATTTTCGAGATTCATTTGACCATGTTGTCATCGACGCTGGTCCGGTACTCGCTTTCTCTGACTCGCTCCTTTTGGGTCAACAAAGCGATGTCGCCATAGTCGCTACCATGCGAGATTCCAGTCGCGTGCCGTTGGTGATTTCCGCAGTTGAAAAATTGCGGTCGGTGGGCATTCGAGTCTTGGGGGCGGTCGTCAATGGTGTGTCCGATTCAACACCCCGCCGCATGTATGCTTCGCCACTGCCCCGATAGCGACTCCGACTCCAGCGGATATTGCGCCTCCAAAAACATTTGAGTATTCTCCCGTTACCATGAAAAATTCCTCGCTCAGTGGTCTTTTGCTCGTGCTCGTTGGATTTGGATTAGTGATTGGCGTTACGTTTGTTCAAGGTAAGATGACAGATCGCTGGAATGGGAGCGATGTAGCGGCTGACCTAGAGCGAAGCGCTCGCCTGCTTGAGACTCGATTTCCCGATCGATTTGGATCGTGGGTGGCTGTGGCGGAACTCCCCTCCGACCCCAAGCAGTTAGCGGCTGCTGGAGCCGTTGGTCATGTTTCCAAACTCTTTCAGCACTCTCAGACAGGGGCAAAGATTTCGATCTTTATTGTTTGCGCAACGCCCCATGATGCCTCTGGCCATACGCCCGACCGCTGCTACCCAGGAGCTGGATTTGCGATCGCCGAAATAGAACACCGCCAAAGTTTCTCTCTCCCGGATGGCCGGACTGCCGATGCGTTCACTGGGACTTTTAGCAAAACCGGCCAGACGCTCCGGGTGTATTGGACCTATGGCGTGGATGGTCGCTGGATAGCTCCACAAATTGCTCGGATCGAACTGGCTGGATTATCAGCTGTGTATAAGCTCTATGCCATTATCGATGAGACTCGGATTCCCGCTGGTCAAGCAACGATCATCTGTGCGGATTTCCTCACGGCGTTGCTGCCAGAATTTGATCGTGCAGTTCTAGACAAGCAATTTCTGGCCAAGGATGCAGGTGCCAACGCCACGACAACGACCTCTGCGGGAGTGAAACCCGCTCCTCTTGGGGACGAGGAAAACGTGCCGTGACTTTTGCCTCGACTCGCGCATTGATCACGGGCGTTACCGGCCAAGATGGGTCCTATCTAGCCGAACTGCTTCTCAAGAAAGGCTATGAAGTGCACGGCATGGTGCGGCGATCGAGCACCTTTAGCACGCAGCGGATCGAGCACCTCTACCGCGACATTCACGACCGTGAGGATCGTGATGGAGGCGGTCAACTGATACTCCACTACGGCGACATGGCCGATGGAAACGGATTGGCCCGACTGATTCGCGAGATTCGACCGAGGGAAGTTTACAACCTAGCTGCCCAAAGCCATGTGCGGGTGAGTTTCGATCAGCCCACCTACACTGCCGACGTAACGGCTCTCGGCACACTGCGTTTGCTCGAAGCAATTCGCGACTGTCAGGATGCACAAGGCGATCAGATTCGTTTTTATCAGGCGTCGAGTTCGGAGATGTATGGTAAGGCTGCCGAAATGCCCCAAAGCGAAACCACGCCATTTTATCCCCGCTCACCCTACGGCGTGGCCAAGCTCTATGCCCATTGGATTACGATTAATTACCGCGAAAGCTACGGTCTTCACGGATCCTGCGGCATTCTCTTTAACCATGAGAGCCCGCGTCGTGGAGAAACATTCGTGACGCGGAAGATCACACGAGCTGCTGCACGAATCAAGCTTGGGTTACAGAAAAGGCTCTACCTGGGCAACCTCGACGCCCAGCGTGACTGGGGTTTTGCCGGCGACTATGTCGAAGCAATGTGGCTTATGCTGCAACAGGATCAGCCAGACGACTATGTTATCGCTACCGATGAAACGCATTCGGTGCGAGAGTTTTGCGAGAAAACATTTAGCCGACTCGATCTCGATTACAGCGATTTTGTTGAAATCGATCCTCGCTATTTTCGTCCTACAGAGGTTGACCTTCTGCTGGGCACAGCCCAAAAAGCTCGCCGCGCGTTTGGCTGGAAGCCCCGCGTCTCGTTTGATGAATTGGTGCAACTGATGGTTGACTCCGACCTTGGCTTGGCCCACAAGGAGCAAGTGCTGCTTGCTGCTGGCCACGACCCTAGCATGCCTCATCGGTAAGTCCAGAAAACCTTATGACCGATCTTTCTGGAAAGCGCATTGTCGTTACGGGTGGGGCGGGGTTCTTGGGGCGTGTTGTCTGCCGGTTGCTTCTAGCGCGGGGCGTGTCAGTTACAAATCTTTTCGTACCGCGACAACGCGAGTTTGATTTGACTCTCGAAGCCGATGTCGAACGAATGTACGACATTGCACGACCCGATATTGTGATCCACTTGGCAGCGGAGGTCGGTGGGATCGGAGCCAATATGGCGCAACCAGGCCGCTTCTTTTTTGCCAACATGGCAATGGGACTGCACTTAATTGAGCACGCCCGGCGACGCAGCTTGGAGAAGTTTATCCACACCGGAACCGTGTGTGCCTATCCCAAGCACTGTCCCGTACCCTTTCAGGAGGAGGCTCTTTGGAATGGGTATCCGGAGGAAACCAATGCTCCTTATGGCGTAGCCAAGAAAGCACTTTTTGTCATGCTTGACGGCTATCGCCGACAGTATGGACTCAAAAGTGCGGTGGTGGTGCCGGTGAACCTTTACGGTCCCGGCGACAACTTTAACCCCGAATCCAGCCATGTGATTCCCGCACTCATTCGTAAATGTGTAGAGGCGTCGCTCGCCGGTGCAACTGAAGTTGTCTGCTGGGGCACAGGCAAAGCCACTCGAGAGTTTCTGTATGTCGATGATGCGGCAGAAGCGATTGTGCGCGCAAGCGAAATCATGGAGGAACCGCTGCCAATAAATCTTGGCGGAGGTGTGGAGATTTCAATCCGTGATCTGATGGTTAAAATAGCCCTAGCCTGCGACTACTCCGGCCACATTGTCTGGGACGCATCGAAGCCCGATGGACAACCGCGTCGCTCACTCGACATCACTCGCGCGCGTGCGCTCTTGGGATGGGAGCCGCAGCAAAACTTTGAAACCGGTCTGGCCCGCACCGTGAAGTGGTGGCTCGAGCACGTGCGCGAGTCACGCTAATTTCCCTCGTCATTCAGCCGGAACTCACCGTTCTTCCGGACGCTTTGGGAAGATGGCTCCTTTTTTTGCCCTGTGCGTTTCTGTTTGCACCGCTGCAATCGGCTACTCTTTCCGCCGTTGCCGCGAGTCATCCATGCTAGGACACTGGCTCAATCGCGCCGTGTCCTAGAATAAATTTGCGACTGCTAGCTGGGTTGTCAAAGATCACTGTGCCGATGCAACGCGGGCCCGTGCCACTGAGCCCCGCAATGATTCCTTCACCGTATTCGACGTGACGCACTCGCTGTCCCATCTCGAAAGAACGCTTGGGCACAACGCCCCCCCCTGGGCGACGGCTGAGCTGGGCTGCTGTTTCGAAGTTGGCTGCTGGGGATTGCTGAATCCGCTGACTGGGCGCTATCAGCGTTTCTTCTGCACCCTCTTCGAGTTCCAGTACGAGTCCATCCGGCCGTAGCACGTTTTTCTCGCCGCCTTTTTTTTGCTTTTGATAGCCGTCGTGGTCTTCGTTCTGATCCGCCCGCTGGAAGTAATCAGCGGCGTCACCATCTAGATCAAAGCCGCTCGGCAGTCGCCCCGAGGCTGGTAATTCCATCCCTACAGTGACCGTTTCCGAACCAGTCATCTCGGAAAGAAAGAGACTCGGAGCAGATATCCTTCTCACGCCGCGGTAATCTCGCATACGGGCACAGCTGGCATGCACCGCCTGTTTACCACGGGTGATGCCCACAAAAACAAGTCGCCGCTCCTCCTCCATCTGCTCCGGCTGCCCCACGCTGCGTTCGTGCGGCAGGATGCCGTCCTCCATTGCCAACAAATAGACAACCGAAAATTCAAGGCCTTTTGCTGCGTGAAATGTCATCAGGGAGACTCGTTCGCTTAAGGCGTCCCAGGCGTCGGTATCGGCAACCAGCGCCGTCGTTTCGAGAAATGCTCCCAGTGCGTCCTCGCTTGCTCCTGAGCCAGGCAGGCCGGGCGTGAATGTGTTGTCTAGTTGCCTAGCGGCCGTGATGAGTTCCTCCACATTGGCCAGTCGGTCTTCGCCATTTTCGTCTTCATCGCCGGACAGCATCTTTCGGTAACCAGTTTTTTCGAGAACCGCTTCTAAGAGCGTCGCCACCCGAGCCAGAGGACCCGTTGCTGTTTCCCCAAGAAGAGCGTGAAGTCTGGCAAAACCCACCAGTGATGCGGCAGCCCGTTTGGAAACGCCAGGAATGCGTGTTGCTTGCGCCGCAGCTTCCAGCCTGGTGAGCTTGTGATCGTGGGCCCACGAACCCAGAGTGTCGAGCGACTGCTTGCCAATACCACGGGGAGGTACATTCACGACTCGCAGCATTGCTTCGTCGTCCTGCGGATTTTTAAGGAGCCGTAACCAAGCGACGATGTCGCGAATCTCGCGACGCTTAAAAAACTCTAGGCCCCGGACGAGTTGATAGGGCACGCCACGACTGCGGAGCGATACTTCGAGAACTCGAGAGAGGGCGTTGGTGCGAAAGAGGATTGCAAAATCACAGGGGCTGCGTTTTCCACTGGCGATTGCCCGAGCGATTTCATCGGCAATGCGATTCGCTTCATCGTGACTCGTTGTGTCGAGCACAATGCGGACACGGTCTCCGGGAGCGGCCGCCGTGATCAGCCGCTTAGGCTTGCGATGAGAATTGTGCGCAATCAGACGATCGGCCGTGCCGAGAATATTGGCTGTGCTGCGGTAGTTGTGTTCCAGCGTGACAACCTTGGCAGTAGGGTAGTCGCGTTCAAACTCCAGTATGTTGCGAATGCTTGCACCGCGCCACCCGTAGATGGACTGATCGGGATCGCCCGTCACAGCTAGATTGGGGTGATCGATCGAAAGGCCACGCACAATGCAATATTGCACGGCATTGGTGTCTTGATACTCGTCCACCAGAATCCAGCGGTGTCGCGCGTCGAGCATCGCCCGGAGATCGGGTTGTTCGGTGAGCAGATGGGCAATGTGAACAAGCAGGTCATCAAAGTCGACAGAATTGGTTTCCAGCAGCATCCGCTGGTAGGCAGGCCAAAGGCGTTGCGCCACCTCATCGGCAGGCCACCCCCAGCGGGGCACGAAGGATTCAGGGGTTAAAAAATCGTTTTTGGCACGACTGATCACGCTGGCCAGCCGATCAATCGGCGTGTGGGTGAGCGAGAGACCGATCTGCTTGGCTGCTCGCTTCATCAGTGCGCGAGAGTCATCAGAATCCAGAATCGAATAGTCGCTCGAGAGCCCAACCAGCCGGGCATACTGCCGGAGCAGGCGCGCGGAAAAGCGGTGAAATGTGCTCATTTCGACCGGCTGTGTACCGACGAGTTCTCCCACGCGGCGGCGCATCTCGTCGGCAGCCTTATTCGTGAAGGAAAGCGCGACAATCTGGGTTGCCGGCACTCCTTGGGCAATCAAATGGGCAATTCGGTAGGCGACTACGCGGGTTTTCCCACTCCCTGGGCCTGCTAGCACCAGCAGCGGGCCTTCAACATGACTCGCCGCAAGTCGCTGTGCTTCGTTCAGCGAGTCCAAAGAGAGTGCTAGCACTTCATTTCTACCGATGGAAAAGAGTTTGTGACGTTGGAAAACAGCTCGCATCCGCGGGGGCTCAATAAAAATCTTGCCTGGCACACAAGAGGATGGGTAGTCGAATTGGAACTGTTTCGATTATATTCGTCTTTGGTCAGGATCGGGCATGGTAGCCCGACAGTTGCCGAAAATCCGCTTTCACTTGCACGGGAGGGACCCCATGCCCCGAATTCCATTCAAGAATCTTACGCAGTCCGACGAAATGGCCGAAAAGCTAGAAATGAGCACGGCTGAAATTGGACTCTCTGTTCGCACGACTAATTGTCTTGAGGAAAAGGGAATCTTCACGGTTCACGATCTTCTTAATTGCACGCGAGCAGATTTACTCTCTATTTCAAACTTTGGTGAAAAAACGCTCGAAGAGGTTTATCGGTCGCTTGAGAAAATTGGCTTCTATCGCGCAGCCCACACCTCCGGACCAAAATCGTCGCACATCGCTAATCCGGATTCGACAAAACAACGGGAAACCGTTGGGCAGATATAAGCTGGTTACAAGTCGACTATTCTGCGGCTGGCCGTTTGCCACCAAAGCGGCTGCCGCAGAAACACTGTGGCAGGTGGCCAAGGGAGACAGATTGTGAGGCTGCCGCGATTTTTTGGCAAAAAGCGCGGCCACAGACGCACCGGTTCGCAAGCGTGGGGCTCCTTTGGTGAAGGGCTCTTTTATTGTGTTTTGCTGGTTGCTGGCTTGGGCTTTGCCGGTCTTTTACTCTCTGGTGCCGCCGCGCCCGAATGGCGAGTCAACCATGAGTTCCTTGAGACGCCGTGCACGATTATCGGAAAGGGACTTGCGCGATACGCATCCCAAGAAGCCGATTCAGCAGGATCGTTCACCAACAAATGGCAGCCATGCTTACGTCTGCGTTATCGAGTGGCCGGCGCCTTGCACGAATCGTGGAGTACGGCCTTGCCACGCAGTTCGCGTGCCGATCGGCCGACAGCGATCGCGCAACTCGCCGCTTGGAGGCTGAATGATGAACTCACATGCTGGTACGACCCTGCCGATCCAAACAGCGTCGTGCTGGAGCGTGGCTATAACTGGTGGCTGTGGTTGTTGATGCTCTTGCTGCCCGGAGCGCTCATCGTCTTCGGTGGATCGGGCTTAGTGCAGGCGATTCGTGTCTGGGGGAAATCCGAGGAGCATCGCGCCGCCTCCGCGGGCCTGCCGGAGATGCTTGATCCAATGGATCACTCCCCATCCGAGGCACCGGACCATCCGGGTGTTCCGATCTGTGACGACCTTATCAATTCGCCAGGCACGATCCTGCGTTATCGACTGCCGATAGAAAGCCCGGAGAGTTGGACTCTCTTGGGGCTGGGTCTGTTTGCCATGCTCTGGAACGCCGTTGTTATTGTGCTGGCGGTGGGGGCAGGTCTTGATCTACTCGGCGGCACAATAGACTGGCTGCTCTTTGCCCTGCTGGTCCCATTTGTAGTCGTGGGAATTGCCAGCGTGTGTGTCTTTCTCAGGGGCCTTATTTTGGCAACGGCCGTTGGAACCACCCAGCTTGAAATTTCAGCGCACCCGCTTCGGCCCGGAGAGCAGTATGACGTTTTACTTGGACAGGGTGGCTCGGGCACGTTTCGCACACTGACAATGACCTTAGAATTGGTCGAACAGGCGACATTTCGACAGGGCACTGACACGCGAACGGAGCAGGTAGTGGTGTGGAAGGAGCAGGTGAACGCGTGGCACGATATTCACTTGGTTCCCAACGCTCGGTTCGAATCGCGAGTCAGGATCTTCATTCCGCACGATGCGATGCACTCGTTTACGTCAGAACACAACGCCGTGAATTGGAGGATTGTTGTGCATGGCTCGCCGGAGCGGTGGCCCGCATTCAGCAGGATTTTTCCTCTGATTGTCTTTCCCTCACAGATCGCTCCACTGGCATCGAAGGAACGGTCACATCGATCAAGACAAGAAGGTGTCTTATGAGTCAGTCCAACCAAGCTCTTGTGGGCTCTCCTACTGTATCGGTGCATTTCGATCACTCGCATCGGCTCTATGAGCCACAGGCAAGGCTTACCGTTCGCTACAGCATCGATGGTATCGCGGATGACGAACGAGTCCGTGCTGTCGAACTTTCTGTGCTTTGGTATACCGAAGGCAAGGGTGAAGAAGATTTGGGTGTGCATTTTTTCGAACGCATGACTGACCGAGAGCGATTACCTCCAGCTGTTACCGTAGGATCTTTTGTCTCGTCCTTACCGCTTAGCCCACTTTCGTACGAAGGATTGATTGTGAAGGTGCGTTGGTGTGTTCGCGTACGGCTTTTTTTTACCGACGGCCGGGACTTTGTCTCGGAGCACGTTTTTGAACTCGGAGAGATTCCACCCGCCCAAACGAAGCCTGACGGGCCTGCCATAGTATCGGTATGAAGACTTTCACTCACACGCCACAGACTTCATCAGTTTTGCCGGAAACGGCTCCGCGGGCCTTTGGCAAGATCCCCGTCAATCCTTTTTCCACCCGATTGACCCGACCCGGTCAAATTGCCTCGCTGAATTGTGGCGGTCATTTCCTCAATCCAAACGATCTTATCGACCGGCTGCAATTTTTAGGGGGAACTGCCGTCATTCAAGGTCCGCACGGCAGCGGCAAAACCACGCTGTTAATGCACCTGTCGCATGAACTGGCTAGTCGCGGTGATTTGGTGGCTTGTGTGCGATTGCGATCCTCTCGTGATGCCTTGGT
This sequence comes from Planctomycetota bacterium, assembly GCA_003670865.1. Lineage (GTDB taxonomy): Bacteria > Planctomycetota > Planctomycetia > Pirellulales > UBA1268 > BAIKAL-G1-2R. Next base: position 11,861 of record QWQJ01000002.1, read on the forward strand.
TGTGTTTCGATCGATTATTCGATCCCGTCCCGGGACAACACTATGCCTTGATAGCTGGGAACAGGCTGGCTTCATGCTTCGGAAAATCATCTGGTTGGCAGTCACTGTGCGCCGTTGCGGCCTGCTCGTCACGTGCCACCGCCCAACCACCATGCCTGTGCTGATGCAATGCCAGACAAGCCCACTCCTTCTCAAGCGTATTGTCGAACAACTGCCTAACCACGAGCAGAGACGATCCTCACTCATTCACGAAGCAGATATTCAGGACGCCTTTTTAAAGTGTGGCGGCAACATTCGAGAGTCGCTCTACGATCTCTACGATCGTTTTGAACAGCGAGTCCGGCTGCACCCACACACACGGACGTAAGCCCGTTTGTCTGACTCAACGGAGTGCTCGAGCAGGACCAGAGACGGTTTTCAGCATCATTCAGGTGCCGGATATGACGGTCGAGCCTGCTGTGTCGGTCGTGCCGACATCAAATCAGAAATTCATGATTGAGAAAGATGTTTTTTTCGCAACCGCTCAAAGATGCAACCTAGGCTAGAAAGGTTCATGATAAACCTGTGTTGAGGAGTGAGTGATGAAGACGCGAAAACTTCTGCTTGTGGTGTTATTGGCGAGTGGTGCAACTTCCGTGCGGCCGACTTCTTGTCAGGCACAGTGTTGCTTAAACGATCTCTTTGCCGGTTGTAGTTCGTGCTTTCGCAAAGCACCACAGCCGTTTGCCGCGGCTCCAATCATGGCACCGCCCATGATGCCGGCTCCCATCATGGCACCAATTCCCGCTGTTCCGCAGCCGGTTGTCGTGCCTGTGCAACAGGTCAGCTATGTGCCAGAGACAACCTACCGTACGCAGTATGAGTGCGTGCCGGTGACATCCTACAAGCCTTCCAGTGAAATCGATCCCTGCACGGGTTGCCCACGAGAATGTTCAGAACAGGTGACCAATTACGTACAGCGGGCTGTGAATGTGCCCTTCACGCAGTATCGCGCCGTCTACTCAACGAAATATGTGCAGATGCAGCCTGGCTACAACGCCGCTGCCCCTGGCGCACCTATTGTTGGTCCTGGTTCGGCGGGAGTAGCGGCGAGTCCATTTGCAGCGCCGGTGCAGTCCTCTCCACAGGCTTGGGGGGCCGCCGGAGCCGATGTTCCACAGCAACTCATTCCTGGCCAGCAGGCCATTGCCGCTCCAGCACTTCCGCCAGCCGGCATGCCTCAGCAGACATTTCAGCAACAGATCGTGCCGCAAAGTGGCACATACGCTACTCCGGTGCCAGCCAACCAACCGCAGCCCACGCTACCCCCAGCCCTCGCTCCCGCGCCATCGCTAAAGCCAATCCCCGAACTACCACGGACCGTACCGAGTGGCAATGCAAGTGCGGCTGGATCGGCATCCCTTGCCAAACCATTTCCATCAGTTTCTCCTGCCCCCTCGGTGCCACTGCAGCCAGTTCCGTCAGGGGTTCAATCGCCGACTGGCGAATCGGGCGGCAACACCATGCCGATCCTTCCCGGCGCAGGCCCAGGCACATCGACGGGGGCTTTTCCAAAACTGCTGGAGCCGACCGGCCACACAACATCGTGGCAGCCAGCTCGCTCATTCGACCAAAGCCCAACTCGCATAGCAATCACGCCGGTATCGTATCCTTCTGCGTACCCTACCGCAGCCCTCCCCACCCGCGGGCAACAGTAGCCCTACGTTTCTTGAGTCTGTGAATCACTCGACAATCTGCCCCGGCATGCGTGCTGACTTGTGCCGGCTTCGCACTCCGCTGAAACTATTGGGATTCGCGATGAGTCCCGTACGCAGAGGATTGTGTGACAAACGCCGATATAGCCGCTATATTTACGCAGATCGCCGACATCCTTGAGTATCAAGGGGAGGGCATCTTTCGAGTGCGTGCTTATCGCACAGCAGCCCACGCCATCGGCAGCATGGTCGAGTCATTGGCTGACATTCAGGCCGATGTAAATCGGTTTTTGACTGATATCGAAGGGATTGGCACCGATCTCGCAGCCAAGATCAAAGTCCTGCTCGCCACGGGCACGCTGCCACTTCTCGAAGAATTGCAGGCAGCGGTTCCCGCTTATGTATTTGAACTGATGCGCGTGCCGGGGTTGGGGCCCAAAAAGGTGAAGCTCTTAGTGGAGGAATTAGGGGTTGCCTCGCTTGACGATTTGGAACGTGCCTGCCAAACCGGTAAAGTTCAACTCCTCAAAGGCTTTGGCAGCAAGACACAAGCGAAAATAGTAGCGAACATCGCCTTTGCCAAAAATCCAGCGCACTCGCGGCTGCTTTGGTCTGAGGCCGACGCCATCGTACAGCAACTCCTCACGTACCTCAGCACCTGTTCAGAGGTGCTACAAATCAGTGGTGCAGGAAGTTGGCGCCGAGGACAAGAGACTGTTGGGGACATCGATATTCTTGTTGACAGCAACAACGCGCAGACCGTCATGAACCATCTGCACTCATGGCCTGAGACAACCACTGTGTTACTCAGTGGTGATACAAAAACCAGTGTGCGAGGCCCACGTGGGATGCAGATTGATCTGCGTGTGGTGAAAACCGAATCATTTGGGGCTGCGATGCAGTATTTCACCGGCTCCAAGGAACACAATGTGCGATTGCGTTCACGGGCCCGCGAATATGGGCTTACGATCAATGAGTATGGGGTCTACCGACTGACCAACCATGAGGATGGCGAATCGTCTGAAGTGGCGATTGACCCCAGCAAGAACTGCAGCCTTGCCGGCCGAACCGAGGCAGATCTCTACGCAGCAGTTGGGTTGCCATGGATTCCGCCAGAACTCCGTGAAGGGAGAGGCGAGATCCTCCTAGCACACAATGGCCAACTGCCACACCTCGTTGAACTAGCAGACATCTGCGGTGATCTCCACATGCACACGACCGCAACCGATGGTGAGAACACCCTGGAAGAAATGCTGCGATGTGCAAGACAACGCGGCCTGAATTACATCGCAATCACCGATCATGGACAACGCGTAACCATGGCACATGGACTCAACGCCCAGCGGCTACTCGATCAGTGGGGCGAGATTGACCGTTTGAATGAGTCTTTGGCGGTTGAAAATGACTCTCCGCTCGTTATTCTGAAGGGGATCGAAGTCGACATGCTGGAGAAGGGTGGGCTCGATCTGCCCGACGAAGTGCTGGAGCAGGCTGACTGGGTGGTAGCGAGTCTGCACTACGGACAGAGCCAACCGCGACAACAGATCACGGCAAGAATCATTGAGGCGATTGAAAATCGATTTGTCAGCGTGATCGGCCATCCGACTGGTCGACTGATCAATCGTCGACCCGCCTACGATGTTGATATTGAGGCTGTCATTGAAGCCGCCGCTCGCACGGGCACTTTCCTTGAAATTAATGCCAATCCGTGGAGGCTGGATTTGAATGAATACCATGCCTTTGCTGCGAAACAGGCCGGTGTCAAAATAGTGATCTCCACCGATGCGCATTCGACACATGGTTTTGAGGTTATGCGTTGCGGGATCTTGCAGGCCCGTCGAGCGGGCCTTGAAGCAAAAGACATCGTCAACACCCGTTCGCTGAACGGCCTGAGACAGCTTCTTCAAGACAGGCCCAAAGCAAAAGCCTAAAGCGTCCAGAACCTTTCAACAGCTACAAGACCGACTCTGGCGGTTGTGAGCGTTGACTGATAAAGCGAGGGTGAGTCGCTTTACTGAGGAGTCACTGTGCTTGGCTTCACACAGCGGAAGCCGATGTGATTGCATCCGGATGAGATCTCACCTTTGCCTCGCGTGCCCACGATATAACGGGCACAGTATTGCTCGGAGCACAGGAAAGAACCGCCGCGGAGGACGCGTTTAGACTGCTCCGGCTCCTGTGGATCGAAGCTCTCGCGTGGGCCTTTGGGATTGCGTATCAGGCGGCCGCCGGACCTCACTTCGGTCGCATAGCTATCGGGTCTGTACCAGTCGCAACACCACTCCCAGACGTTGCCAGAGACATCAAAAAGACCATATCCATTGGCTGGAAATGATGCCACCGGCGACACTCCTTCATAGCCGTCTTCACCGGTATTCTCGGTGGGAAAAGATCCCTGCCATGTATTGGCCAGCCAGCGACCGGCCGGGCGAAAATCATTGCCCCACGGATAAAGCGATCCTGAAAGTCCCCCCCTAGCGGCACATTCCCATTCTGCTTCCGTCGGCAATCGCTTGCCGGCCCACATCGCAAATGCCTCGGCATCCTCATAGGCGATGTGGACAACAGGATCATTATCATGTTTTTCAATGGAACTGTCGGGGCCGGTTGGATGACGCCAATTGACGCCGGGGAGATAATTCCACCAGCGATAATGATCCTCAAGGGAGATTTTTTCTGCCGGTGGCGCAAAAACAATGGAGCCAGCTAACAGATTCTCTGGTGCTGCCCCCGGAAAGTCTTCTGCCTTCGGCTTCCGTTCAGCAACCGTGACGTAGTTGGTTTCTTTCACAAAAATGGCGAACTGTGCGTTGGTCACTTCAGTCTTGTCGATCCAGAAGCTATCCAGACTTACAGTATGGATTGGTCGAGCGTCGTTCATAGGATCGGGGCCGCCAAACGGTTTGCTTCGAGGGTCTGCACAGCCCATCAAAAATTCACCGCCGGCTATCCACGCCATGCCTGCTGGAGCTTGCTCCGTGGGCTGCGGGATTTGGACGTGGGTAGCTGTGAACACTGCGGCAGATCGCTCGGGAGGCGATTGAAAAACCATTGCCAGACGGATCAAACCCCACACGCCCAAAGCAGCACCGATCCCAATTAGGATCTGCCAGATAAGTGAACTGGACGGTTGATGAACAGGCGCCTTCATAAAAGACTTAGAATTCTTACGCTAAACCTATGCCGAACGGCACTGAAGCATGAGTCCGAGGCGGCGCTGTAGCTTGAGGCGACGCTTTGGGGTCCACCATTTTAAAAACTCTTTACGCGAGTGATGAGCGAGCAACAATTCTTCATGGCAGAGTTGGGCAAGAAATTCACGGTTGGCTAAGGCACCAGTATTTTCCGACAATCGCTTAAAACGACCCGCGGCTGCGCAATGGTCAGTGAAGTCTCCCAGCATTTTTTGCAACTGCTCGAGGGATTCGTAGCAGCGGGTACGCACTTTGATTGGAAACACCGTGGCGAAAATTTCCATCGCGTAGCGAAGCTGCTTGCCTTCAATGCGCAGTTGGTGAATCTCATTGCTGTCATCAATCGATTGATCAGCAATTTTGAAAAACTGCTTAACCATCGGCTTGAAGTTTTGTTGGGCATAGCGACCACAGCTAGGTTTTTTTCCGCCTGAAGAAAGGCTCTCAAGAAGTTTCTCCATGCGACCAAGCCAGTCGTCTCCAAGCAGTGCTTCGTACTGCTCTCGGATCGGCTGCCTTGAGACATCCCGCTGCTTTGAGAGCATCGCCACGAGCCGGCTGCGAGCCTTGCTGCCGTCAGTCCGACACGACAGGGTGCCATGAGCCACCAGCCTATTGGTGGCAACAGGTGCTGTGCCGGCCAAGTGGTCAGTAAGCACATCCAGATCACGGGCTTCTCCGGCTGCACGACGAATGCGATGGAGTTGTTTTCTAAACCATGATCTCTGCTTGCGTGGTAGAAGGGCATGAAAAGCTTTCATGGCAACAAGGGCTCGTCTGGTTGCCACGCGGAGAGAATGCACGCGACCGGGATCAGATGCGTTGTCGCAGTAGGCAGCTTTGAGACCAGACCAGACAGCTTCCAGGCGTTTACGAAGAGTCTTTGCGGCCACTCGCGCAACTGGGGTGTGTGCAGTATCAATGACGGCCCATTGCCCTGAAATTGCCATGCTCATTATTCTCGGCGGGCCTTTATCGACAACGCTTGAACATTCGCAAAGCGTGCACCATTCAAGAGTCCGTTTGGGAACCCTATTTTCTCTCGCTGTTACCCTTGAGTCTACTCTCCATCGATTCGTGGATTCCAGACTCCGCAAGAAAATCGGCAGTAACAATCTAATTCGCACTCACGCGCGGCGATCGGGCACCTACTGGAGACCGAGTTTGTTGGCCGCTGGTCCGGCAGGTACTTTCTTCAGCGACGATTCGGCCTTGGTCACAGTCACCTTAGAAGCAAAAATAGTGCCGGCGCCCATCGCCCCCTCACCACTCCAAAGCCGCCCCGTCACTTCAATGGCATCTCCCGAACCAACAAGTTCAAGCTGCGATGCATCAAGAGTGGCAACGGCATCCTTGCCCAACTGCAGCGAGACTCGCTGAATTTTTCCCGTGTTGATTTGGAGCACAAGCAGGGTGCCCCGAGCCTGAACCACTTGGCCAATAATCGTACCAATTCGATCCGCCAGAACCTCGTCGGGCTTGAAATCGGCTGAAGGCGTGACGATGTCAACTGCCTGTATCGACTCTTTACCTTTTCCATGGGTATCCACAGTGGTGACCACACGAATAACCATACCCGGCCTGAGGAGCGTTGCTGGGATGCGGCCACTGACAGTCAGTTGCGAAACGCCTGCCGGATGGAGCATTGCAACCCACGCAGGGGAGGATTGATCAAAAGCTTCCTCGGCAGAAAAGGCAACGATTCCTCCGGCGATTGAGCCAATAGATCCGCGTACGGTCCCTTGAAAATTTTCCTCCGGGAGATTATCGATGATGAACTTATTTCTTTCGACAGGCACCGTGATTGCCTTGTTGGTACCTCGGCAGGCGCCGAGATTCCAGAGCCGTTCGTAGCTCTTTTGGATCGTCGCTGATTTGTAGAACACTCCCCACTGAATTGTTCCGTCGACTGCCAAGGGCGCAGGATGTTCTTGGGTATCGGAGTATGGGTTGTAGGCCTCCGTTTGCGCTTGTGCACGGTATCCGCCGGAAACGCTGACGCTCAGGGCAATTGCTAGCATCAAAAGAAAAGAAGGCTTAAGCAGCAGGCAGGGGCTTTGCATAGGGATCATTTCTGACACTGTCGCTGAAGAAAACAGCGGGCATGCGGCACACGTGCTTGCATGAGGCACCCGGTGGATCACGCGACTCTATTAAGAGTAATTCGGCGCATGAACCACTTCCACAGTGGCCGTGGTGGGATCATGACGAAAATGGCGTCTACCGTCGGCGGCAGAACTGTTTTAATCAGATTTTTCGCTAGGAATTACAGCCCGTCGAGCGAAAGCGGGGATTCTTCAAGCATGGCGACCGACGCTCCGTGATCGACAGATAGTTTTAAGTCGTCACCTAACGGATTCGACTCCAACAAAGGAAACTGGCGGGTCAAGACCGTTTCTCGGTCAAGCCGAAGTGATTCCAGCGCCTCAGGACGAACGCGAACTTCGGACGACTGGTAGGTCTTAAAACCTGTGCCAGCCGGGATAAGATGTCCGAGAATCACATTCTCTTTCAGCCCCACGAGGTTATCCACCTTACCCGCGAGGGCTGCTTCAGTCAGCACTTTTGTGGTTTCCTGAAAGCTGGCTGCAGAAATAAAACTCGTACTCTGAACGCTCGCCTTGGTGATTCCAAGAAGTTGCGTGCTGGCCGTTGCGGGCTTTGATTTTGCGCCCTTGGCAGGGGTGCCACCGAGAGTCTCAATTTGTACGTTCGTCTGTAAGAGCACTTCCTTCGGCACAATGCTCCCAGCAACAAACTCACTGTCGCCCTTCTCTGTGATCCGAAGACATCCAGCCACGCTGTCATTTGCCTGGCGGAATTCAAACTTATCCATCACGCTGCCCGGCAATAAGGTAGTATCCCCAACAGTCTCAATCTTCACCTTTCGCAGCATCTGGGAAACAATGAGTTCGATATGTTTGTCGTCGATATCAACTCGCTGGCTACGATAGACATTTTGAATTTCGCGGACAAGATAACGCTGCACTTCTTCTTCGCCTGAGATGCGGAGAATGTCATGAGGCACAAGCGGACCATCAACCAGTGCTTCCCCGCTTTTGACATAATCACCGGCATGCACTCGCAGATGCTTTCCGTGAGTGACAAGATGCTCATGCTCAATGCCGCTCTCGCTCTTGACAACAATCGTCCGCTTGCCTCGACGCTTTTCGCCAAGAAGTTCCACGATGCCGTCGATTTCCGCCATGACAGCGGGGTCTTTTGGCTTACGGGCCTCAAAGATTTCCGTGACACGAGGCAGCCCACCAGTGATGTCTTGCGTACCAGAAACTTCACGAGGCGTCTTGGCCAGCACATGGCCAGCCTTGACGATTTCTCCCTGATTCACTTCGATGTAGGCTTTTTCTGGTAGATAATAAAAGTCAAGAATTTTGCCCGACTCATCCTCTAAAACGACCTGCGGGTGGTACACGCCCTTGTGCTCCATAATCATGCGCCGCACGTGACCGCTGGGGTCTTTTTCAATCCGGAGCGTTTCGCCTTCGACCACATCCTCGTATCGAACTTTGCCCGAGACTTCAGCCAGAATCGGAATCGAATGCGGATCCCATTGAACAAGCACTTGGCCAGTCTTAACCTCTTCGTTGTCTTGAACCTTCAGAATGGCACCAGCGGGAATATCAAACTTCTCCAGTTCACGGCCCTTTGGATCGATCACGGAGATTTCGCCATTTCTCGCCAGCACAATCGACTCACCTTGCTCTGTTTTGACAGTGCGTAGGCGAGTGAATTTTACTGTGCCAGCCTTCTTTGCCTTACTCTCGTTGTCTTCGATGGCCCGCTGACCGACGCCGCCGATATGAAATGTCCGCATGGTCAACTGAGTGCCAGGTTCACCGATGCTCTGGGCAGCAATGATCCCCACGGCCATGCCTTCTTCGACCATTGATCGCGTTGAAAGATCCATGCCGTAGCAGAGGCGACAAACGCCGAGTGGTGCTTCGCATGTCAGCGGGCTGCGCACTTGAATTTTTTCAAGCCCGAGTTCTTCGATTTGGCGACCAATAGTCGGTGTGATGAGTTCGTCTTCGTGTACAACCACCTCATCAGTGATCGGGTTGACAATATTTGCCCGACTCACACGCCCACGAATGCTATCTGCAAGGCTGACTTCGACCTTTTCGCCACGGTAAATAACCATCTTGGTAATACCCTGCGTGGTGCCGCAGTCGTGCATGGTCACAACCACATTTTGCGCAACATCGCAGAGTTTGCGGGTGAGATAGCCCGAGTCAGCGGTCTTGAGAGCGGTGTCGGCTAAGCCCTTACGAGCACCGTGGGTCGAACTAAAATACTCCAATACCGTCAAGCCTTCGCGGAAGTTGGCTTTGATGGGTGTCTCGATGATCTTGCCGGATGGTTTCGCCATCAGACCACGCATGCCAGCTAGTTGGCGAATTTGCTCCACACCGCCTCGGGCGCCGGAGTGGGCCATTAAATAGATCGGATTTACGTAACCCGCGCGTCGAGTCTCTCGAGCATCGGTGTCTTGTGTCAGTTCCTCCATCATGTCTTTGGTGATCTGTTCCCGAGCATGCGTCCACGCGTCGAGAACCTGATTGTACCGCTCGCCGTCAGTGATCACGCCGCGCTGATAGAGCTTCATGATTTTTGAGACACCCTTTTCAGCCTCACCAATAATTTTTGATTTACTGGCTGGCGTGATCAGGTCATCGGTTGCAAAAGAAAGTCCGCTCTTGGTGCTCCAACTGAAACCAGTACGGTTCATGTCGTCCAAGAGATCAATCGTCTTGCGTCGGCCGAGAGCTTGGTAGCAATCTGAGATAACGCGAGCCAATTCACTTGAACGCATTGGAATATTGTAAAAGAGCATTCCTTCTGGCAATACAGAATTAAACAGAACACGACCAACGGTGGTTTCAATTCGAGCCCCCGGTTCGCCCAGCAATTCTCCCTCAATCTTCAGACGGCGATTGGGGGGCAGTTTTAGCTTGATGGTGGCGTGCGTATCCACTTTTCCCAGTGAGTGTGCCAACTGCACCTCGTTGGCATCCTTAAATACCATCCCCTCGCCCTTGCGACCAGGGAGCGCCATTGTTAGATAATAACAACCCATCACCACATCCTGCGAAGGACTAATAATGGGCGCTCCATTGGCTGGGCTAAAGATATTATTGGTGCTCAGCATCAATGTGTGGGCTTCAACCTGTGCTTCGATTGAAAGCGGCAGGTGCACCGCCATCTGATCGCCGTCAAAGTCAGCATTGAAACCTTTGCAGACAAGCGGATGGAGCTTGATGGCATTTCCTTCAACAAGCAAAGGTTCAAAAGCCTGAATGCCCATACGGTGGAGCGTGGGGGCTCGATTGAGCAAAACCGGATGGTTACGAATCACTTCTTCCAGGATGTCCCAGACTTCGGCATCCTTGCGCTCAAGCATTTTCTTAGCGCTCTTAATCGTGTCGGCATGGCCTAGATCCTTGAGGCGACGAATAATAAACGGCTGATACAGTTCCAAAGCGATTTTCTTAGGCAAACCGCACTGATGAAGACGGAGCGTTGGTCCAACGACGATTACACTACGCGCGGAGTAATCGACACGCTTGCCAAGGAGATTCTCTCGAAATCGCCCCTGCTTGCCCTTGATCATGTCAGTCAGGCTCTTCAGCGGACGATTACTGGAAGCCAGTACGGGTCGCTTGCAGCGGTTGTTGTCGAAGAGTGCGTCGACCGACTGCTGCAGCATCCGTTTTTCATTGCGGATTATCACTTCGGGCGCATTGAGATCAACGAGTTTTTTCAGCCGATTATTACGGTTGATGATCCGGCGGTAGAGATCGTTTAGGTCGCTCGTTGCGAAATTGCCTGAGTCGAGCATGACAAGCGGGCGAAGATCAGGAGGAATCACTGGAATCACATCCAGCACCATCCACTCCGGTTTGTTCTCGCTGTCGCGAATGGCTTCAACAATTTTCAGCCGATTGACAAGATCTTTCTTCTTTTGCTTAGAGCCTGTTGTATGGAGTTCCTCTCGCAAATCCTTGGAAAGCTGAACGAGATCTAAGCCCAGGAGCAATTTACGGACCGCTTCGGCGCCCATTTCGGCCTCAAAGCCCGTTTCGCCATAGGTGGCACGGGCTGCACGAAACTCATCTTCAGACAATAAACTTTGCTTCTTGAGCGGCGTGTCTTTAGGATCAAGCACAACGTAGTCTTGAAAATAAACGACCTTCTCAAGGCTGGACGTTTTCATTTCGAGCAAAGCGCCCAACCGACTCGGCATTGCCTTAAAGAACCAGATGTGCACGATTGGGGCGGCCAATTCAATGTGGCCCATGCGCTTTCGCCGAACGCGGCTATGCGTCACCTTCACACCGCAGCGATCGCAGACCATGCCCTTGTATTTCATGCCGCGATACTTACCGCAGGAGCATTCCCAGTCTTTCTCCGGGCCAAAAATCTTTTCGCACATCAAACCGTCTTTTTCAGGGCGGTAGGTACGATAATTAATGGTTTCGGGTTTTTTTACCTCACCAAACGACCAGCTTCGAATGTCGTGCGGCCGCGCCAGCGTGATTTTAACGGCGGAATAGTCATTGACGCGATCGTAGGTTGATTCACCGATGCTCACGCGAAATCTCCTTGTAAAAAACAGGGCCGGGGCCAACTTGCCGATAGATGAAAATAGTATGGGTAACGCTAAATAAAATCTAAAAAAACGGACTAAGAGTTTCTCAGCCGCTCCTAGATGCGACGCTTTTCTAATTGCATATTGAGGGCCAAACCACGAATTTCATTGGTAAGAACATCAAAGCTAGCCGGTGTTCCGGCCTCCAGCGTGTTCTCTCCCTTCACCATGCTCTCGTAAATCTTTGTCCGCCCTTCGACGTCATCGCTTTTGACCGTGAGCAATTCTTGGAGCGTGTAGGCCGCACCATAAGCCTCTAACGCCCAGACTTCCATTTCACCAAATCTCTGTCCACCAAAACGAGCTTTACCACCGAGCGGTTGCTGCGTGATCAGCGAGTAAGGACCGGTCGAACGGGCATGTACCTTGTCATCGACAAGGTGATGCAACTTAAGCATGTAGATGTATCCGACAGTTGTTTCCTGCTCGAGTTGCTCGCCAGTGCGGCCGTCAAAGAGTTGGGCTTTTCCATGACTGGGCAATCCCGCCACCTTAAGCACCGCATTGATATCTTCCTCGCTGGCCCCATCAAAAACGGGCGTAATCGCTTGGAATCCCAGTAGCTTGCCTGCCCAGCCCAGATGGGTCTCGAGAATCTGACCAACGTTCATCCGACTCGGTACGCCTAGCGGGTTTAACAGAATTTGTACTGGAGTGCCGTCGGCAAGAAAGGGCATGTCTTCCTTAGGAAGGATTTTAGCGATCACTCCCTTATTACCGTGACGACCGGCCATCTTGTCGCCGACAGAAATAGCCCGCTTTGCGGCGATATAAACCTTCACCATCTGCAGCACGCCAGGACGCAACTCGTCGCCCCGCTTCATGCTATTGAGTCGCCGTTCACGGGCGTCGATTGCTTCGTCAACCACAGGCCACATTGTCTTAAAGAGTTTATCGACATCGCTTTTTCGCTGGGGAGAACGAATATCAAGAGACTCCAGATCAAAGGTTGCTGCCCGTTCGGCCACAACTTTGTGATCTTGATCCCGCACCAGCGCCCCACCGTCAATAGCCGTCAGAGGCTTTTGCAAGACTTTTTCAATCTCTGAGACCATCGCGCCGAACGTCTCGGCTACCCGCAGGTTTCCTTCGTTCTCGGCGTCTTTCAGTGACTTTTCGAACTCACGTCGTTCGTCTTCCGACAGACTCATACGCCGTGAAAACTTTTCGGTGGCCGTAACGATCCCCTCCACCCCGGAAGGGACTTCGAGTGAATCATTTTTGACATCCTCACCGGCACGTCCAAAGATCGCGTGCAGTAGTTTTTCCTCCGGAGTCAGTTCGGTCTTGCTCTTGGGCGAGACCTTGCCAACGAGAATGTCTCCGGGCCGCACATAGGTGCCGATGCGGACAATTCCGCTTTCGTCCAAGTTGTGCAGCGCCCGTTCGCCGACATTGGGAATGTCGCGTGTGAATTCTTCGCGGCCCAGTTTGGTGTCGCGGATTTCGATGTCGTATTCCTCAATGTGAATTGAGGTGTAGACATCATTCTCAACCAACTCCTCGCTGATGATAATGGCATCCTCGAAATTAAAACCGTCCCAGGCCATGAACCCAACGAGCACATTGCGACCAAGCGCTAACTCGCCTTTGAAGGTAGCAGCACCGTCTGCTAAGACCTCGCCCTTTTCAACTTTTTGACCGAGCGCTACGATCGGCTTTTGGTTCTGGCAAGTGCGCTCATTTAAGCCGACATACTTGCGGAGTTTGTACACATCGGTGCCATTGACCTCAATCGTTTCAGCATCGACATACGTCACAGCTCCCTTGCGTTCGGCCCGGACAAGCAAACCCGAATTTACGGCCACGTCTCGCTCCATGCCGGTGGCTACGATCGGGGGTTCCGCAATCAACAGCGGCACAGCCTGTCGCTGCATGTTGGAACCCATCAAAGCGCGATTAGCGTCGTCGTGCTCAAGGAATGGAATCAGGCCAGCCGAAACACCAACCATCTGACTCGGCGCAACGTCGATGTACTGAATCTTGTCGGCCGGCACGAGCACGAAGTCGCCCCTCCAGCGGGCGATGATTGACTCGCCTTCGATTTTTCCATTCACAACGGGAGCATCGGCCGGTGCAAGATATGCGTCCTGCTCTTCATCAGCGCGAAGCCATGCAACGTCCTCGGTGAGCTTGCAATTCTTGACCTTGCGATAGGGAGTGACCAAAAATCCGTACGAGTCAACTCCGGAATAAATCGCTAAACTTGATATAAGACCGATGTTAGTGCCTTCGGGCGTTTCAATCGGACAAATTCTCCCGTAGTGGGAAATGTGCACATCACGCACCTCAAAGCCCGCTCTTTTGCGATTCAAACCTCCCGGACCGAGGGCGGACAAGCGACGCTCGTGAGCGAGCATCGAGAGCGGATTGGTCTGATCGACAACCTGAGAGAGTTCACCACGGCCAAAGAAATAATCGATGGCAGCAGAAATACTCTTGGGGTTAATCAGCGTACGAGGAGACATCTCTGTGACGTCCTTAAGACTCATTCGCTCCTGCACGGTGCGACGCAATTTAAGAAAACCCTTACGGAGTTCGTCGCCGGCCAGTTCGTCAATCGTCCGTAAACGACGATTGCCGAGATGATCAATATCGTCCACCTCAACGGCGCCCTCGCCCTCACTCAGCTCGAGCATGTATTGAATCGCTGCAATTAAATCGTCGGCACGAAGCGTCATTTCTGTCTCGGGCACAGAAAGCTTGAGCTTGCGATTGATGCGAAAACGACCGACGCGGCCCAAACGGTAGCGATTTGTGTCTTTAAATTTTTCGTCAAAAAGAGTCCTCGCCTTATCGAGAGCCGCTGGATTGCCTGGACGCAGTCGCTGATAGATCCGCACAAGCGCATCCTCATGGCTGGGAGCGACATTTGTGCGTCGCTTCGACTCATCGGCATCCTCGCGAAGGCTATTCATGATCAAAGGAACCTTCTGCTCCGCCATCAGATCGACGGCTTTTAAGCCAGAGGTGCAGATAAGCTCAGCTTTGTCGTGCGTAATTTTGCAACCCGCATCAACAATGATCTCGCCTGCCCGGTCAGAACCCTTCGGATAGACAATGTCATCGACCGCAATCTTGCCTTCGATCTTGGGAACGCTCCGCGGACCGACGACTTTCTCCACCGTATTTTTATAAAAAAGCTTTAGGATGTCTGAATCGCGAGCATACTTAGGATCCATGGCCCGCAGCAGGGTGAGGGCAGAGAACTTACCGCTTTGATCGATGCGTACCTGAAGCGTATCTTTCTTGGAAATATTAAACTCAATCCAGCTGCCTCGCTCCGGAATGATTCGGCAGTTATGTGTTTTGCGATCGGCCGACTCGGTGTTTGCCACAAAGTCAATACCGGGCGATCGATGAAGTTGGCTGACGACCACGCGCTCTGCGCCATTGATGATAAACTCGCCACCGCCCAGCATGATCGGAATATCGCCCAGATAAACTTCTTCTTCGATCGGCTGTTCACGGGTCAATCGGAGTAAAACTCGCAATGGACGGCCATACGTCAAACGCAACTGACGGCACTCGTCTGGATCATATCGCGGCTTGCCTAGGCTGTAACTGATGTATTCAATCTTGACCGTTTTGTCGTAGCTTTCGATCGGAAATATTTCGCGCAGCACGCCCTCAATCCCATGATCCTTGCGCTTGGCAGGGGGCACGCCGTACTGCAAAAACGCGTCATAGGATCGCGTCTGAATTTCTGTCAGATCCGGTATCGCGTGATTAGCCCGGCGGCTTCCAAAGTGTCGAACTTCAGTCGGCTGCAATCGACGAATAGCGGGAGTTGCCATTGAGAGAAGACTCCTAGGGTAGGTCTGCGCGGGAGTTACGACAGTCGAACCGTAAAAAAGCGTCCGCAATTCAGGAAAAACAGTTCCTCAATCACGTAACCACAAAAAAGCGGTGACGACACAACACAAAATGGAACTAGAAACAGGCGGGCAGACAAATTGTCCGGAGCAGCAAAAACTATACCAAATAGACGACAGGAAAAAAGAGCCCATCATTCATTTGCGTATTTTCGTCGTTTTTTACTTGATCGAGACAGTTGCCTTGGATTCTTCCAGTTCTTTTTTCAGCTTCTCGGCGTCGGCTTTGGAAATGCCTTCTTTGACCTTGGCAGGCGCGCTTTCGACCAGATCCTTGGCCTCTTTGAGACCAAGCCCAGTTGCGGCACGCACGACCTTGATCACGCCAATTTTGTTGTCGCCGAAGCTTTCCAGTACGACATCAAACTCTGTTTTCTCAACGGCGGCTTCGGCAGCAACACCACCGGCAGGTGCGGCCATCATCACCGCGCCGCCAGCAGCTGGCTTAATGCCGTGAACTTCGTCGAGATAGTCGGAAAGTTCCTTAGCAGCCTTGAGCGTTAAGCCAACGATCTTATCGCCGAGATCCTTGGTACCAGCAGAGAATTCACGAGTCGCTTCAGCCGTTGTCATCGATCAGGATCCTTTTCGTTCAGAGGAGAGCCGGTTTACGAAGCAACGAAAGATTGCTACAAACCGGCTGATGTGAGGAGTAAGTGTTTAAAGCCGCCGAATTTGGTTTCAATAAATGAAGGACTACAGTCTTACCACGAACTTTGGCTGTGTGAAGCCCCTTCAAAAAAACACAAAGCCAGTATAAAAAATGCTTGCTGCAGCGTCACGCAACGGGGGATTCTGCCGGAAGGGCATCTACGACTGCCGTTTCGCCATTGGCTGGGATGGCATTTTTCTCCAGCTCTTTCACACGAGACGCAATCTGCCCTGCCAGAAGACCCCCAACCGAACCGATTTGGCCCGCCAGGACCGATGCCACAGAAATGATTTGGCCTGAGATAATCGAAAGCTGTTCAGTGCGGGTGGGCCACTTTGCAACCGTCTTCATTTCGACGGCCTCTAAGCGAGAGCCATCGAGAGCACCACCCCGAAACTCAAGGCTTTCAAAGCCCTTGAGTGCGGTCAGGCGGTCAAGTTCTTTGACTAAGTCAACGACATCCTCGCCGCCCCACGCAATTGCCAGCATACCCTCCGTCTTTTCAAAGGCTGGTGCCAGTGGGGTGCTGAGGGTCGCTCTTCGTGCAAGGCTATTTTTCACCATCGTGAGATGGATTTTTTTCTTTCGCAACGCCTGTCGCAACTGAGTTGTTTTCTGCGCGTTGAGGGTGCCAAGGCTGACAACCACTAGGTCGCCAACATCGCTTAGGCGAGACTTCAGATCATCGACCAGCATGTTTTTTACAGTTTTGCTCATGGAAATTTGGCTCTGCGGGGATTGCTATCTGCGGTGATGGGGCTCGTAAATATTTGGCGATCTTCGACTATAGCTCTAAGCAGCAACCATGACACCGGGGGTCATGGTTGCCGAGATCGAAATGCTTTTGACAAATTGACCTCGAACGCTGCCCGGCTGTAGGGAAAGAATATGGTCGATGAAGGCCCGGATGTTGTCGACGAGTTTGGCTGAATCGAAGCTGGCTTTGCCAACAACGGCATGCACGATGCCTGTTGGGTCATTGCGGAACTCAACTTTGCCCGCCTTGTATTCGCTCACGGTCCTTGCAATATCGGCTGTGACGGTGCCTGCCCGAGGACTCGGCATCAGTCCGCGTGGGCCAAGCACTTTTCCAAGCGGCCCAACTAAACCCATCATATCGGGGGCAGCGATACAGACATCGAAGTCCGTCCAGCCTTCCTTGATTTTTTTAGCCAACTCATCGGCTCCAACCTCTTCTGCGCCAGCAGCCCGAGCATCATCGGCAAGATTGCCCTTCGCAAAAACAACAACGCGTTTTGACTTACCAATGCCATGCGGCAAGACCAACGATCCACGCACGATCTGGTCGGCTTGCTTGGGGTCAATGCCCAGTCGCATGTGAATCTCGACCGACTGGTCGAATTTGGCTGGGGGAAAATTCTTCAGCAGTGCCACGGCATCAGCCAGCGGTACAGGAGCTTCAGAAGTTGGTTTCTTGGCGAGCATCGCCCGCATGCGTTTGGTCAGAGCCACGGTTAAAAATCCTGATATCAGTGAGTGAAAGGAACTTTTTTTGAACGACGAAACAAACTAGCCTTCAACCGTCAGACCCATGCTGCGAGCTGTGCCTTCAATCATGCGACGGGCATGGTCGCCGTCGCGGGCATTCAGGTCTGCGGCTTTGAGTCGAACGACCTCATCAAGCTGGGCCTTCGTAACCTTGCCAACCTTATCTTTGTTGGGCACTCCGGATCCTTTGGCAAGACCAGCAGCCTTTTTCAGCAGCGCCGCAGCTGGAGGGCTCTTCGTGACAAAGTCAAATGAACGATCGTTGTAGACGGTGACAACAACCGGAATCGGCATCCCGGCGGCCTCGCGAGTGCGATCGTTGAACTGCTGAACAAACTGGCCTAGGTTGATGCCGTAGCGGCCCAACGAAGTGCCGACTGGGGGGGCGGGAGTCGCCTGACCGCCGGGAACCTGGAATTTTGCCTGACCAACCATCTGCTTTGCCATGGTTACACCCTTTTGTCTTAACTTGTCTTGAACTTTTTTTTCGATGCAAACTGCTTGATATCAAAGGAATCAGCGAAGACGTGACCACATCACTTGGCCCAGACGTTTCGCGAAAACGCTTTACTAAACTGTCTCGATCTGCCAATACTCAATATCGACGGGAGTGGAACGGCCGAAAATACTGAGCATCACTGTTACGCGACCGTTGGCTTCGTCGATCTGCTCCACTTCGCCCTCAAAGTTTTCAAATGTACCTTCGGTAATTTTGACGCGATCACCCTTCTTAAACTTGATCTTTAACCTAGGCGAATCCTCCGCCTTGACTTGTGTCTTGTTAAGCAACTTGGCGACATCTGCCTGAAGCATCGGGCTGGGACGGCCGGCCGAGCCGGTAAAGTCGCCGATGCCTCCAGTTTCTCGCACGAGGTACCACGTATCATCATTCAAAACCATGCTCACCAAGATGTAGCCGGGGTAGAGTTTTTTGGAAACAACCCGCTTCTTACCCGCCTTAAACTCTGTGACTTGTTCTTTCGGCACAATCACTTCACCAAAGTGCCTGCCTAAGCCCTGCAACGAAATACGTCGCATCAGAGTCTCACGAATTGAATCTTCACGATTGCTTTGCACCTTCAGGATGTACCACTGCTTCTCCGCCGCCGGCTTGCCTTCATCGTCGTCGCCATCAACGGAAACAGGCTTGGCTCTTTCACTGCCATCAAACGGATCAGCAAGCTCTGCTGGAGTGCCGTCGTCGTCGTTGAGATCTTCCCCGACAGCAGGGGCCTCCTGCTGGGCCGCTGCGTGCGATGCAGAAACACCCTGAACAGGTGCCTGAACTTCGGCCAGCGGGCTCGCAAGAGCGCTGTCCTCAATGACATTACCAATGGCTTGGTTGGGGTCTTTTTTTTGATCGTCTGTGGAATCGTTCATAGAGGGCTCAGTATCCGAATGACTCAACGGTTTCAACCAATACTCTGGATGGCACGCAATACAAACCACCAAAAGAGATCGTATCCAGCAAGAATTGCCGCAAGGGCAAAAATAAGAAAAATAATGACGGCCGAACTGCGAACGACCTCGTCACCCGTAGGCCAAGAAACCTTGGTCATCTCCGTCTCAACAGCAATGAGAAAATCGGCGAATCGTTGCATGTTGACAAAGCGAAAGATGATCCACAGCCCAAATGCCAAGAGCAACCCCGGCACCAGAAACCGCACAATACCGATGTCTACCACGGGCACAACTGGCGAAAGAGACGTTCCACTGGCCAGCCACAGCGGCAGGAGTTGTCCCATCCTCCAGACACCAACTACCAGGGTGACTGCCAGCGCAGCAAACGTTGTTTGCCTTGCAACGCGACCTTGGTTTGGCTTGTAGACCGAGAAACTCAGGAGTTCTTTCCAGAGATTTCCATCGGTCGTTCGGCGTTCGTGGGTTTCAGCCATAAATCTCTTTTGCTACTCAGCTTTTTCTTTTGGTCGTCTTTTTCGATCAGCTAACTTTGAAGGCAGGGGCGGCGGGAATCGAACTCGCAACCTCTGGTTTTGGAGACCAGCGCTCTGCCAGTTGAGCTACGCCCCTGTAGTTATGGGGCCCCTTTAGGCAGGGGCCCCGCAACCAAACATCTTTCGTATCTTCTTTGTGAGTGCTTTTTTCGGAATACAACAATTAATCTCAGTCGAGAATCTTCGTGACAACGCCTGAACCGACGGTTTTGCCGCCTTCTCGAATGGCAAAACGGACACCATTATCCATAGCAATCGGCACCATCAACTCCACCTCCATCTTGACGTTGTCGCCAGGCGTCACCATGTCGACTCCGCCGAGCAACTGGGTCGAGCCCGTCACGTCGGTCGTACGAAAGTAAAACTGCGGACGATACCCCGCGAAGAACGGCGTGTGTCGGCCACCTTCCTCTTTGGAGAGAATGTAGACCTCGCACTCAAACTTTTTGTGGGGCTTGATTGAGCCCGGTTTGGCTAAAACTTGACCACGTTCAATGCCATCGCGGGCAACTCCACGCAGCAAGCAACCAACATTGTCGCCGGCTTGTCCGCTATCGAGCACCTTCTTAAACATTTCCACGCCGGTGCATGTTGTCTTCTCAGACTTTTCATGGAGGCCGACGATTTCGACTTCGTCACCAACCTTGACGATTCCTCGCTCGATTCGGCCAGTTGCTACCGTACCGCGACCCTCGATTGAAAAAACGTCCTCGATGGCCATCAAGAACGGCTTGTCGAGCTCACGAACTGGTTCTTTGATGTATTCATCGACAGCAGCCAACAAGTCGCCGATGCACTTATTCTTTTCCGCATCCTTAGGGCTATCGTATGCGGGCTTACCGGCTCCACGAATGATCGGTACATCGTCACCAGGAAAGCCATACTTCGTCAGCAGTTCGCGAATTTCCATCTCGACTAAATCAAGGAGTTCCGCATCATCCACAAGATCGACCTTGTTAAGAAAGACGACCAAAGACGGCACACCCACCTGCCGCGCGAGCAGAATATGCTCGCGCGTCTGGGGCATTGGCCCGTCGGCTGCGCTCACGACCAAGATGGCACCGTCCATCTGGGCGGCACCAGTGATCATGTTCTTGATGTAGTCGGCATGCCCTGGGCA
>QWQJ01000040.1 GCA_003670865.1 Planctomycetota bacterium
CAGTCAGATGTGCCGGAGGTAACAGAACTCACCTGGCTACTGATGACGGTGGCACCGATGGGGCTTTTGGAACGCTGCCATGCGTATAAGGATAAAAAAATGCGTGGACTCACCGCTGATGCGGGGCTGTTTACCTATCCTGTGCTGATGAGCGCCGACATTCTGGCCTACGATGCTACGATCGTGCCGGTTGGCGAGGATCAGGTGCAGCACATAGAGGTCTGTCGTGATCTAGCCGGCACATTTAACCACCTCTATGGTGATGTTTTCACGCTGCCCAAGCCGCGGCTCGTCGAAGCTGGCGGCCGCGTGCCAGGCACCGATGGTCAAAAGATGAGCAAAAGTTACGACAATACGCTCGATGTTTTTGAAGATTTGGGAATCCAGAAAAAGAAAATTTCACGCATCGCGACTGATTCACGGCCGATGGCAGATCCAAAAAATCCTGACGACGATCACCTCTACAGCCTCTACGCACTGGTTGCCCCAGAAGCCGATCGACAAAAAATGGCCGAGCTGTATCAGCGAGGCGGCTTTGGGTATGGGGAAATTAAAAAATCGCTGATTGAGGCTGCGGCACATTTTTTTGCGAGTGCCCGCCAGCGGCGTGTTGAGATTGAGCGAGACTCCGGACGCATTGAAGCGATTCTTGTCGATGGGGCGGTTCGGGCGCGGGCCAAGGCGAGCGAAGTGCTGACGCGGGCGAAGCAGGCCTGCGGACTCAGTCGCCGGCAAGGAATAGGGAGGCGGCCATGAATGTTCTGGGCATAGGCACTGATATCACAGAGTGTCTCCGCATTGCGCAGATGATCGAGCGGCACGGTGAACTCTTTGTGGGTCGCGTCTACACGGCCTTTGAAATTGAGTACTGCAGCAGTCGTCGGATGGCAACGCAGCATTTTGCGGGTCGCTGGGCTGCAAAAGAGGCTGTGCTGAAGGCACTGGGCACCGGTTGGCGGCGGGGAATCAGCTGGCGAGACATTGAGATTCGTAACGCCCCCGGGGGACGACCGCAGGCCTTGCTTAAAGGGGGGGCGCTGGAGGTTGCCGAGAATCTGGGCATTCGATGTATTCTTATTAGCATCTCTCACTGCCGCTCGCATGCCACGGCGTATGCCACTGCGCTCGACGAAGTGCCGTCGACATTCGCGGGCAATCCCTTTACGTCGTAGAGCGTCGGAGATATTGGTTGATGCCTCGCGGGTCGCTGCATGAAGTCATTCTTGCCCGAGACCCTCACGCCATACGACGGACTTCATCCGCGAGCCACGCCAAGGCTGGAGTTCGATGGTCCGCGTCCAGTTCGAGGGTCATTCGACAAAGAGTGCGAGTTCTGCAGCGCCGCATTCGATCAATAAGGACAGCAGTGGCGTCCCGGCAAGCACGGCTGTGGTGCCATCGCGACGCGTCAGCGAGACCTGAGGCTGGCCTTGCAAGTGATTGGCCAACTCTTGTTCCAGGGCGAGTCGCTGCGGTTCCGGTAGCACAGAAAAAGCTGCGCGACCGCGGCACTTGGGATATCCGCTACAGCCCAGCCACGGACCGCGCTTGCCGCTGCGGAGATACATGGTTTTGCCACACTTGGGGCAGAGAATGTCTGTGGATACCGGCGGAACAGAGGGCAGTTTGAGATTCCCTTTTTTATCGAGGTTGAGAATGAACGACGGCGGTTCGGCGGGGGCCGCATCCTTTGCTTTCTTTCCCTTGGGCTTGATGGGGAGGGGTTTGTCCTCAACGAGGAAAGCCCCAAAGCGTCCGGTGCGTTTGATCATCGGCACACCGGCCGGAGAAAGCAGGTCGATTTGTTGGGGCAGTTGCGGACGGCCCATACGATCGACAGGCATCGAAAATAGGCAGGAGGGCACTTCCTTCGGCTTGGCAGCCTTGCGAGGCTTACCCTTTGCCGTCAGCGTCGGAGCCGGCGCGGCCTCGACGATTTTATCGTTGTAGCCACTGCAGGAGAGGAATCGACCGTTTTTTCCCAGCCGATATTCAAGCTGTCGATGGCACTCCGGGCAAGCATACTGCGACGGTTCTCCCTTTCCCTTGACATGATCTTCCTGCATCGCACTTTCGAGCTTGGGCTTGAGCAGGTCATGAAAGCGGTGCAGGAGATCGGTCCACTTCTGGGTCCCTTGGGCAACTTGATCGAATTCTCGTTCGATCTCTCGTGTGTAGCCGATCTCGATGAACTGGTCTTTGAAGGCCTTTTTAAGAAACTCGGTGACCGCCTCACCCAAGGCCGTTGCATAGAAGCGGCGCTCCCGCTCTGGCTGCTCGACATAGCCACGTTTTTCAATCAGATTGATGATGCTGGCGTATGTGGAAGGACGGCCAATCCCTTCCTCTTCAAGCTTCTTGACAAGCGTAGCTTCGGTGAATCTCGGCGGCGGTGCTTGGAATTTTTGGCGGGGTTCGATGTCGAACGGTGCCAACTCGGTTCCCTTCTGAAAATCAGGCAAAACTTGATCGCCGTCGTCCTTGGGAGTTCCATTGATTCGATAGAAGCCGTCAAATCGCAACACGCGACCGTTGGTCTTGAAGACGGCTCCTGTATCGCGATCCGTGCGACGCATCCGCACGGCTGTTGAATCCCACTCGGCATCAGTGGCTTGGCAGGAGAGAAAGCACTGCCAGATCAGGCGATAGAGCTTGAGCTGTTCTTCGTTGAGGGCTGCTGCGATCTGATCTGGTTCACGATAAGCATCCGTCGGACGGATTGCCTCGTGAGCTTCTTGGGCACTGTCGTTTGAGCTTGCGTAGGTGCGAGGTTTTTCGGGGACATACCTAGCCCCGTGCTTCTCGTTGAGGTAGCGTCGCCCCATCTCGATTGCCTCTCTCGAGATGTTGGTTGAGTCGGTACGCATGTAGGTAATCAGCCCGATCAAGCCCTCGCCAGGCAAGTCGATTCCCTCGTACAGTTGCTGGGCGATTCGCATCGTGCGATCGGTTGACATTCCTAGCCGACTGCTGGCGGCCTGTTGCAGGGTGCTGGTAATGAACGGTGGGTAGGGTCGGGAGCGAGTACGAGTCACATCGATTGATTCGACTGTGTAGCGGCTTTTAGGATCGGGTGTCCCAGTGATTTTTAAGATATTTTTCCCGCGTCCCTTGCCGATCGAGTCGGTCTCGCGGACCACCGACACATTGATCAGTCCGGCGGCTTCTGCAGCCGTATGCACAAGGGCCGACAGATCGACAGTCGATAATTTATCGGTTTCGATGCGCAGCGGCTTGCCGGCCACTTCAACCATATCGCACGACAGGGCCCGGCGGTCGGCCAGCCATGCCATTTGCTCGCGCACCAGTGGCGGCTTTCCGCGTTCGTCGCGTTGCGAGATAAACCTTGTCCACTCTGCATGCGTGGCAGTCGCGTCGGCCACGTCAAATGTCATTCGGGCAGAGATTTCCCATGACTCCGATGGTGTGAAGGCACGAATATCCTGCTCGCGTTCGACGACGATCCGTGCGGCCACGCTCTGCACCCGACCGGCACTGAGTCCACTCGCTACTTTTTTCCAAAGGACCGGCGATACCTGATAACCGACGATGCGGTCGACGATGCGGCGGGCCTGCTGTGAGTTGACTCTTGGCATGTCGATCATTCGCGGGGCCTCGAAGGCCCGCTGCACCTCCGACTTAGTGATCGCGTTAAATGTCACCCGCTTGGCCTGTGCTGGATCAACGTTGAGCACTTGCGTGAGGTGCCAGGCAATCGCCTCACCCTCACGGTCAAGATCGGTGGCAAACCAGATTTCGCTGGCGTCCTTGGCGAGCTTGCGGAGTTCCGCGACATTCTTTGTCTTATCGGCATGGATTTCATAGGTCGGGGCAAAATTATGATCGAGATCAACGCCGGGCACAGGCTGTCTAGAGCCAGCCAGGGCCTTGCTAGGCAGGTCCCGGATGTGCCCGACGGAAGCCTTGACAACAAAGCCCGGTCCCAGATATTTTTCGATCGTCTTGGCTTTGGCAGGACTCTCGACGATGACAAGTTGGAAGTTGCCACTGCGGCTTCGAGGGGCTGCCTTGGCGGTCGTCGGCCCACGCGCCGCACTTTTTTTTGCTTGTTTTGCTACCTTTTTTTTGGCCATGGATGAACTTTTGCCTATGGGCTAAGAGGGTGCTTGTGAAGAGTCGAAAAGTGGATATTTTTAGCTTGCCAACAGAGATCGGGATTGGCATCAGCGGGCTGACCGCTACAATCGGCGACCTGTCGAATCGACATACAGCGTTACTCTGCCCTCTCTTTCCTTGTCAAGCCTCAACGGTTTTTCCGTTCGAGAACAGGCGGTGCCATGGCCGGATCCTTTAGTTTCTTCCGAACCTACCAGCGTTCACTGCTGGTCTTTGTAGCAATTCTGGCGATGCTCGCCTTCTTTGTACTGCCCCCCTTTCTGCAGATGGGTAACGACTACGGAGGCGGTGATCCTTTGGTAGCCGACTGGACAGGGGGCGAAATACGGGAAGGGGGCATCGAACGGGCGGTCGCCATGCGATCGATCGTCAATCGATTTTTAATGGAAATTGCCGCCACGGCTGGCCGTGACCCAGCGCAGCTACCCCTTTTTCCAGAGACAGAGGAGCAGGTCGTGAGGACGCTCCTGTTTGCCAAAGAAGCCGCTGCCAACGGCCTGACGATAAGCGACACGGCGATCAACGATTTTCTTTCGCTGTGGACAAACAACCTCGTGCGACCGGAGCAGTTCGACGAGATTATCTCGCGGCTCCGCCTGGGTCCGACAGCAGTCTCGCAGCACGATCTCTTTGAAGCCCTACGTAGTGAATTAGCAGCTCGCAACATGCTGATTTTATTTCAAACCGGTTTTTCGGGTGATCCGCCAGGGTGGCGGTGGGATTATTTTCGCCAACTGAAGCAGAACGCCACGATCGAGGTGGTACCGGTCATTGTTGAAAAGTCTGCCGATAATGTGCCTCTGCCATCCGAACAAAAACTGCGAGCCTTTTTCGAGAAATACAAGAATGATTTGCCGGAGGCAAGCAGTGCCGAGCCAGGTTTTCGCGAGCCTCATCGCGTGAAATACCAGTTTCTTGTTGCCAAAGCGGAATCTTTTCAAGCCGATGCGGCCAAGGATGTCACCGACGAACAGATCTCTGAATACTACGAGAAGAATAAAGCGACGCTGTACCGCGTGAAGGAACCGGAGGGCAAGAAAGCGGAGAACCCTGACGCCCAGAAGCCAGCCGCCACTGATGCCGGGGTCACTGAAGCCGATGCAAGTGTCGATACAAAAAAATTGGCTGAACCGGACTCTACGCCAACAGCCCCAGCAACCGACACACCGTCTAACGACAAACCGTCTAACGACAAGGGGGCTCAAAGTTCCAGGCGACCATTTACAACAGTCGCTTTTAATCAGCCGGCCGAGCAGAGTGAAACACCGGATACGCCGGCCGTGAATCCCAGCGAAACCAGTTTGCAGCCCGGAGTTCCTGCTGAAAGTAGCGAGAAGTTTGAGCCACTCCAGAGCGTCAAGGAATCCATCCGCGAACAGTTGGCTCGCCTACAGGCCAATAAGAAAAGTGATGCTGTTTTTACAGCCGTGGCGGCCGATCTGACGCTCTATGCCGAAGACTTTGCACTCTGGCAGGCACGGCGGACGGCGGGCAGCGAAGCCCCCAAGATGCCCGACTTTGACGCCATCGCAAAGGCGCAGGGGCTTGAGGCGGGCCTTTCAGAGCTCGTCACTCCTGGCGAAGCGATCAACGCTGGTCCAGTTGGCGGTAGCTTTGAGTTTGTACCCGATCCGGGTAGTCGATTTGGCATTCGCCAGCAGCGTTGGCTGGAGATGATATACGGCTCGGGGTCGATGGTGCTGCGGCCGATTACTTCCCGGGATGTTCAGGGCAACCGCTATCTGACAATCAAAATAGAAGATCAGCCAGAGTTTACGCCTTCGTTTGAGGCTGCCCGTAAGGGAGTTGAGAGGGCTTGGCAGATCATTGAAGCCCGCGGCACGGCTCGCAAGCGGGCGGAAGAAATCACGGAAGAGGCGCGTGCGAAAAACCAATCTCTCGAAGCCACCGTGGCCAAGCGATCTGATGTCAAGGTGAAACAAGTCGGACCGTTCACATGGCTCTCGCAGAGCGCATCGCCAATGGAAAGGCCCCCATTCATCACGCAGCCAGACGACCTCTTCATTCCAGGAGAGGAATTCATGCGAAGTGTGTTTGGGCTTACAGCCAATCAGACGGCTGTGGCGTTCAACGAGCCGCAGACCATTTGCTACGCCGTTCGGCTTTTGTCAATGACTCCACCAGACACTGAGTTACGGGAGCGATTTCTGGATGCCCGCAGCGATCAGCAGTCTCTAGCGATGGTAGCTCAAGGAGAGTTTTCTGCAGCGTTTGGCGAATGGGTAGAGGGTCTGGAAAAACGCTACAAACTTGACTGGAAGCGGCCGCCGCAGATTCCGGGGCGGTAGGTTTTGTGGTCCTACGCTCTGACAGCATCAAGCGGCCCGGTCGCATCGCCAAATTGTTTTTCCGGCGCACCAATCAAATCGAGCATCGTCAGGAAAAGGTTCGACATCGGCTGCTCTTTTGGCAATTGAAGGTGTCGCCCCGTTGAGAGTTGGCCGCCGGCACGGCCCGCCAGAATGACAGGCAGATCGTCATGTCGGTGCTTGTTTCCATCGGAGATTCCGCTGGAGTAGACAATCATCGAATGGTCGAGAAGCGATCCCCCGTCGGACTCTTTGACTGCCGATAGACGCTCCAAAAAGTAGGCCAACTGCTCTGCATAGAAGTGGTCGATGCGGGCAATTTTTTCTAACTTATTTGCGTTGCCTTCGTGGTGCGAGAGCGTGTGGTGGCCATCGTTGACGCCGATCTCAGGAAACTCTCTGTTACTTCCATCAAAGGCCAGCATGAAGGTGGCAATTCGAGTGGAATCGGTCTGAAATGCCAGCACGAGCATGTCGGCCATCAGTCGAATGTGTTCGCTGTAAGCGACCGGTGGTTTTGCTGGTAAAGACCTGTCTTTAACCGATGGCAAACCCAGCTGCTCGACCCGGATAATCTGATTCTCAATTTCGCGCAGGCATGTGAGATATTGATCGAGTTTCGATTTGTCGGCGGAGCCGAGTTGAGTGTTCAGCGAGCGGGCTTCGCTCACGACAAAGTCAAGAATCGACCGCTGCTTTTCTTGTCGCGACTGAAGGCTGGCCTTTCGCTCGAGGGCGTTGCCAGCCCCAAACAAACGCTCAAAGACTAGTCGTGGATTGGATTCCGCCGTTGCCGGCTCGTTCGCGCTACGCCACGACATATTATAGGAATAGGCGCACGAGTAGCCTGAATCGCATTCGCCGCTCTTTCGCACGGCATCGCACGAGAGTTCCAAAGAGGGCAGTCGCGTGTGCTGCCCAATGCCGCGAGCGGCCACTTGATCGACAGAAATCCCTGCGCGAATATCGGCGCCGGCTGTTTTACGCGGCCGCACGCCAGTCAGGATTGTGGATGTGGCACGGGCATGATCCCCAGGGCCGTCAGGGCCGCCGGTGCCATTGCGATGTGCCAGACCCGTAATCAGCTGAATCTCATTTTTGAGGGATTGCAGAGGGGCAAGCGACCGGCCAAGCGAGAAATCGCGATCGACTCCGGTAGGTCGCCAGTGTTCAAGGTTGACGCCGTTGGGAACATAGAGAAAAGCCATCCGGACGGGAATCATTGGCTCTGCAGCCAAAGCGCGAGCGGTGCGGATACCCGGCAGCGAATCGAGCACCGGCAGGGCAATCGAGACGCCAAGTCCCCGCAGGGCGACCCCCGATAAAAAACTCCGCCGGCTCTCGGCAGCGGCAGGCAGCGGGTTTGGGGTGCAAAACTCAGCCATGGCGTCGGTCAGTATAGCAGGTCAAAAGAATATTGATCCGGGATCTGAGGCTTATCGGACAGGCGTTTTGTATCGTGTAAGTTTTGCCTCATTCTACTGTTCCACAGGGCCCTGGGCACTTGTTTCAGCATCCGCCCGCCGCATCTGAAAAGGCACGCTGGCCACCACTCCATGGACCACCGACCCCATGCGGCCATCGGCCTCCAGACCCTGAACGATTGCCTCAATCGCCGGAGCGTCGAAATACTCAAGCCCTCGACCAAGGGCGTAGGTGAGGAGTTTTTCGCTCATGCAGCGATAAAAATCACGACGCCGCTCCCGAACAATGAGGGTGGCCAAAGACCGCACATCGGCAAACGATTCGCCCGTCAGCAATTGACCCTGAGTGCTGATCGGTGATTGTTTCTCTTGTGGCTCATCGCCCCGCCACTGTCCGACAGCGTTGTAATGCTCCATGGCCAGGCCCAGTGGGTCCATCCGCCGATGGCACGACGCGCAGAGGGCCTCACTGCGGTGTAGTTCCATCAACTCTCGCATTGTTTTGCCGTCAGACTTCTTTTGTGAGGCATCCAGCGGTGGTATGTCGGGAGGCGCTGCGGGAGCTGGCATTCCGAGCAAGTTATTGAGAACGAACAACCCGCGTTTGACCGGAGAGGTGCGCGAAGGATTGGAGGTGACAACAAGAAAGCTCCCATGGGTCAGCAGGCCGCTGCGATGGCTCTCGGGCTCAAGCTGCACCAATCGCATCGCCTCCCCGGTCACGTCTTGGAGACCGTAATACTTTGCTAAAGTGGCGTTAAGAAATGTGTATTCTCCGACCAGTAGATCTGTGACAGGGAGATTCTTGCGGAGGATGTGGCCAAACAGGAGTTCTGTCTCCAGTCGCATCGCCCGCCGAACATCGTTGCTGAAGATTTTCTCGCCGGCCGCGCGATCCGAGATACCAAGCACGCTGCGTATATCAAATGGCAGTGACTCAACATCACGAGTCTGTAGCCACTGACCGATAAAATGCCGGATAAACTCATTGCTGCGATCGTCGGCGATCATGCGATCGACTTGTTCGTTGAGTGTTGCGCGAAGCCTGTGCGTGGCTGCCAATTCCAGCAACGCATCGTCTGGCATCGAACTCCACAACAGATAGGAAAGGCGTGACGCCAGAGCGAATTCGTCAATTGGCACCGCGGTCGTGCTGTTCTTTTCGCCATCGGTGGTAGGCGAGAGTGTCTCAGTGTGCTCCACACGAAAGAGAAAACGGGGCGAGGCTAAGAGGGCTGTCAAGGCTGCAGCCACACCCTTTTCAAAGGTCCCTTCAACGGCGTCCTCACTGGCTTTTGCCAGAGCGCACAGTTTTTCAATGGTCTGTTTGTCGACTGGCTGGCGGTAGGCACGGTAGGCGAGTTTTTCCAGTAGGCGGCGTCTGTATTGATCTCGGTCGGAAGCATTTTCTGGAGGTCTGCCCTCTGGAAAGAGAGTGCGGAGCGACGGAGGGTATTTCGTGGCATCCTTTTGCTTCCCTGTGGGTGTTGCAGTGTTAACAACGGCGTCGGCGACGAGGGTGGCTGTGGCGATATACTTTTCCATGAGGAGCGGCGCGAGCGTCAGCACGGCAGCGTTTGTGTCAAAACCGTAACCGGTATCATCGGCCGGAAAGTCGTCGATCGTATTGATTGTGAGTCCAACCAGATCGCGGACAGTGTTGGAGTATTCAATGCGGTTGTGTCTTCGCAAAACAACATGTCCAGGATCGGGACGCTTGGCGTCGATCTTGAATACTTCGTCGTTGAGAAATGCCAGCAGTCCAAGTCGCTCTTCGGAGCTGGGCTGGGGCTGATCCGCCGGCGGCATGATTTCAGACTCAATCTGCTTGAAAACCATGTTCCATGCCGCATGGTCTGCGGCGTGTTTTGTCGGAGGGCCTGCGGCTTCTGCCGCTCGTAGAAGGAGCAAATCAAGCTCGATCAGACCCTCAGATGCATTGTGAAAGTGGCACTCGCCGCAGAACTGTTCAAAAAGTCGCATGCCCGTGACGTGTGTTTTTGGTGTAGCAACTGCCGCAGGTAGGTGTTCGGATTCCTCGGCCAGCAAGATCCCGTCCCACA
>QWQJ01000007.1 GCA_003670865.1 Planctomycetota bacterium
ACACTCGTAGCATAGGGGATGATCTGCTCGGCCAGTTCTTTCTTTCCGCGTGGCATGGAATGCCCTCCTTTGGTTGTGACACTGACAGAATCTCTCTCTGGAAGGGGTGCCGTTAAAGGGGGGCAGGTCACTACTCCGTGAGTCGATATCGGCTGCGGAAGGTATCCAGAGTTTTGACCTGCCCCTCCTGAACGGCAGGGCAATCCATAGCGATTTGGTGCCGCGGGTGCCGCTCCGGGCTCCCGAAGACTTGGGCCGTGACAATCGCCGATCGCAAGTGGAGATTGGACGACTGCAAACGCCCGGGATTCATAATCCTGCTGGGTGGTACGGGCCTGCTTGCGAAGCTGATCCTGACCGGGGAAGATGCGGTCCATGATGACTCGCTCCGGCACGCCTCGACCCCACATCACCACGGGAACCCTGCGAATCGGGGACCAGTGGAACGCCATCCATATCATCGCCCATTCGCAGACCTACCCACTCAAGGCGATCTGTGAACTCGCTGAAAATGCGATTGATGCCGGAGCCGGACAGATTCAGATTTTGCGCCGCCGCCAGCGAGGCGACATTTATCTGGAAGTGGTGGACGATGGCAACGGAGTCGCCGCGGACGCCTCCGGCGACCCAGACTTTGAGCGCATCGCAACCCACCTATGCGACTCCATGAAGCGACATCTTGATTGGAAACAACGGCAGGGCGTGCATGGGGAGTTTGGCATCGGCCTGCTCAGCTTCTGGAGCCTGGGCAGTGAATTGCGCATGATCTCTGCTGGAAAAACAGGCTCACTTGCCGAATTACAACTAACTCGGAGCCAGCGTCATTACACGATTCGGCCCGTGCGGGGACAACTTCCGACCGGTGGCACTCGCGTGATTGTCGGCCCGCTCCTGGAGGCAACCAGAAAGCTCGTAACCGGTGAGAAGATCGCCCGCTACCTCTCCGCAGAACTCCGCGATCGGATTCGCAAAACGGGCGTAACAATTCAGGTCGTTGATCGTGTCTCGCGAAAAGAATTGCCCGTGACGCCCCGCGAGTTTGATGGAGAGCGACTCGAGATCGTGCGTCGCGTCAAAACTACGCTCGGAGACTTGTTCGTAGAGCTTTATGTCCGCTGCGATTCAAGCTCGCCAGAGGCCGGAGTTGCCCTTTGCAAGGACGGCACGCGAGTGCTGAAGGATGTCAGCGAATTGCTGCCGCTTCAGCACGCCCCTTGGACTGACGGCCGGCTCGAAGGGCTACTCGATTTTGAACCGCTCACGCTTGCACCCGGCACTCGAGCGGGCGTGGTCCCCGACGAAGCGTTCAACGCCTTGATCGAGGCCGTTGTAGGCATCGAATCGGAAATTCTTGCCGTGCTTGAAAAACGAGAGCAGGCCGAAACCGACCGCGCCAGTAAGCAGATCTTACGGCAGGTGCACAAAGCGTTTGTCAGCGCACTTGGCGAACTTCCCCCCGCTGAATACATCTTCTTTGACATCCCGAAAAATGCTCCTTCTTTTGAACCGCGAGAGGGTGGCCGGGGTGAGCCACTCCAAACGGAAACGTCACGAGGCGCGGGCGATAAGGAGCATGCTGCAGACATTCAAGATCCGCCCGAAAGTGTTGCACCACTTTTCCCTCTGGAACGTGGGCCTCTGCATGAAGTGCGCATCACACCTCGCCACCCGCGACGACCGCCGGGCGGTGAGTGTCGGCTGATGGCAGTTGCCCGGGACAGCAATGGTGCGAGAATACTCGATGGGTTGAGTTTTTCTTGGCGAGTGGTCGCGGGTGAGGCGGTCGTGAGCGAGGCGTTCACAGCCCAGAGTCTTGTGGCCTCAGCAGGCGCTGGGCTAGTGACTATTGAAGTGCAGGCCACGCAGGGAACGATCGAGGTAAGCGACTGCGTCGATGTCAAGTTTCTGGAGGAAGGGAGCGGGGACGACCGAGATCCGGGTGGCAGAGGGCTGCCCGCCTACCGGCTTGAACCAGAGCACGGCCAATCGACGCGATCGCGGTATGATCCGTCGCACAATGAAATTATCATCAATTCGGCACACCGGGATTTTCTCGCCAGCAAGTCGACGATTGCTAAGCATCGCCGCTACATTGGTAAGCTCTACGCCAAAGAAGTGGTGCTCAGCAACTTCCCCCATGAATCACCAAATCAGGCCATGGAGCGACTGATCGAATTGACCCTTCGCACAGAAGATACTCTTTAAATGAACACCTGTGAGATCGCTAATGAGGGCTTGAAAAATGCACTCGCAACGGCTCTACCGGGAGTACTCGTGATCTTGGGGGCCTCTGGCGATCTGACCAAACGCCTGCTCATACCGGCGCTTTATAACCTCGCCTGCGACGGCCTGCTCCCCGAGAGTTTTGCCGTGATCGGCATGGCCCGTCGCGAGCTCGACACGCTTGGTTTTAGAGAGCAGCAGCGACAGGATATTGCTCAGTTTCACACCCGTCGCAGTTTCGAAAAAGAGCCGTGGGAGTGGCTGGAATCACGGCTGCATTACATACCTGGTGATTTCAGTGACCCCGAGGCTTACACGCGGCTGCGAAATCTCGTCCTAGAGGTCGGTGAAAACTCTGTCGCTACCGGCGGCGGCACTGCATCCGGCAACACGCTCTTGTATTTAGCAATCTCGCCTGAGTTTTTTGAGACCGTCAATAATCTGCTCGACGCGGCTGGCTTTACGAATCTTACAGGCAACAAGCGAATCATTGTCGAAAAGCCATTTGGCAAGGATCTGGCGTCGGCTGTCACCCTCAACCGCTCACTGCTCTCTCACTGGCGAGAGGATGAAATCTATCGGATCGATCACTATCTCGGCAAAGAGACGGTGCAAAATCTTATGGCTTTTCGGTTGGCTAATGGCATGTTCGCACCCCTGTGGAGTGCAGCGCACATCGATCACATTCAGATCTCGGCCACCGAGACTGTCGGCGTGGAAACTCGCGGTGAGTATTACGACAAAACAGGCGTTGTGCGCGACATGCTGCAAAACCACCTCCTGCAGATGCTGGCTTTTGTCTGCATGGAGTCGCCAGAGTCGCTCGATCCGGCTGTTGTGCGGGAGGAAAAATCTCGCCTGCTCCGTTCGGTGCGGCTGCTGGGCTTCAGCGAGGCCGAACAAGACTGCGTGCGGGGGCAGTATGGGACGGGTCAAAGGGGCGACGGCCTCACCGCCAGCGGCTCTGGAAAAACGCTGGGGTACCGAGAAGAGCCACGCGTTGATCCACTCTCAAATACTCCCACCTACGCCGCCTTCAAACTTCACATCGACAACGACCGCTGGGCGGGCATGCCGGTCTACCTGCGATCGGGTAAATCGCTATGGAAGAGGGGCACTGAAATTGTCGTACAGTTCAAACCGCAACCGGGCGGCAACCCCGAACCAAATCTGCTTTTCTTTCACATCCAGCCGTTTCAAGGCGTTGAGATTCGAATTCTGGCTAAGCGGCCCGGTCCGGCGTTCTTACTGCAACGGGCTGGCATGCGTTTTGACTACGCCGAGACCTTCGAGGCCACCCGAGGCACCGGCTACGAAGTGCTCCTCTACAGTGCTCTCAATGGCGACCCAACGCTCTTTTCTCGCACCGACTTCGTGGAGGACTCGTGGCGGATCGTGCAGCCTGTGCTTGACCTCTGGAAACAAACGCCAGCCGATAATTTTCCAAACTATGTGGCTGGCTCGTGGGGCCCACTTTCGGCACACGCCCTTCTGGCACGCGATGGACGCCGCTGGCACGAGTGCATCAATCGGGATGTACTGGTGCGGAGTGAAGTTTTTGCGACTGCTCCGGCAGTGCTCCTCAATAATCTTGCCTTAGCTTTTCAACCGCTGGCGGTCGAAGCGGGGACTGTGATTGTGGAGCGGGGCGAACGAAAGTCTGATCTCTACGTTATCTGTCGGGGTGAGGTCGAGGCGATCGGAGCCTCTGGCAAACAGCTAGCCGTCATCAAAGAAGGCGAATGCTTCGGTGAGATGGCAATGCTCTACGACCAACCCCGCAGCGCTACCATTCGCTCTCTGTCGCCCTGCGATCTCCTCGTTCTGAACGCCGCCGACTTCCGCCGAATTATCGAAGACTTTCCGGAGGCCGAAGTAGAGTTTCGTCAGATCGCCGAACGGCGACGAACAACACTGTCGCCGTAGAATGAGAAACAACTCAATTCCATACCAAGACCCCGGGTGGTAAAGCCTCGTAGCAAATGAAAAGACCGGAGGGATCTCTGGGCGATTCCCTCCGGTCTTGAATTGAAGTCGTGTAGTCTGGGTCGCTTCGCTTAGTAGCGACGACCGCCGCCGCCACCACCACCACTATTTTCACGGGGCTTGGCCTCGTTCACGGTCAAAGGTCGACCGTCGTGTTCCTTCTCGTTCATGGCGCTGATCGCTCGTTGAGCAGCGTCTTCGGCCTGCATTTCAACAAAGCCGAAGCCCTTGCTACGACCCGTGTCGCGGTCTTGGATAACCTGCGCACTGACAACCGCACCAAACTCAGCAAAGAGTTGTTCCAAGGTGGCACTGGTTACGCTGTAACCAAGATTTCCGACGTAAAGTTTCTTTCCCATTAAATGCACTCATTTTCTACCTGGGACCCAAGCATGCTTTCGGGGTCGCGTCGAAATGGACCGAAGATGGCAGTCCGCCAGACGGTCAAGGCGAAGATAGAAGCAACAACCAGAGCGAGATGCCTAAGCGTTGCAGTTAGAGTCGTCTCAAACCAACCCTATGAGACTAATTGAAACAGCAGAGGAATTCAACATCCTCGTAAAATAAGCTCTCTGCCGCTGTGCACCACGCTCAAAACGGAGAGGGCGGGATTTGAACCCGCGGTCCAGCTTTTGACCGGACACGTCTTTAGCAAAGACGCGCATTCGACCACTCTGCCACCTCTCCGAAACCGATCCTCGACTCTTACCTCGACTCTCCCAGGCCCTCCTGCCGCTCACTTTTAAGCCCACAAAGGGTTTGAAAAAACGGCTCGACTGGCGAACGACATCTTCCGCTATTCTGCACAGAAGCAACCTCGTCCCGCAAGGACGGCGAGATTCTTGGCCCGAAGATACTTAAACTTCTACAAAATACAACATGATTCGAATCTTTTTTTTCTTGGTGAATGCACCGCTTCTTGTGTTTGTCTTCGGCGTCACCCTCGAGGTAGTCGCCGCTGATCGGACGCTTACCGCTGCCCACGAAAGCATTCAGGCTGTGGATGCTAGGCGACATGTCGCGGCCCTCGCCGACGATGCGCTCGAGGGCCGCGAAGGGGGCAGCCGTGGCGGGCGAGCTGCGGGAACCTACATCGTCGGTGAGATTGAAAAAATGGGCCTTCAGCCGGCGGGGGATGCCGGCATATTTTACCAGCGTTTTGGCACGATGCGCAACATCTTAGCTCTCCTTCCCGGCAGCGATCCGACGGTCGCACAGGAACTGATCGTGTTTGGTGCACATTACGATCATGTTGGCTACGGCAGCGCTCACAATAGCTACGGCCCCACAGGCTTGATCCATAATGGCGCCGATGACAACGCCTCTGGCGTGGCCGGCTTGATCGAAGTGGCCGAGGCGCTCCAGCAGATGCCGAACGCTCCGCGACGGTCTATCCTTTTTGCTTTTTGGGACGGCGAAGAAAAGGGGCTTCTCGGCTCAAATCATTTCTTACGAGTGCGACCAGAATCACTCAAACAGTTTTCGATCGTCTTCTCCGTGAACCTCGACATGATCGGCAGGTTACGGGGTGAACGCTTGGAAGTGTACGGATCTCGTACAGCAGAGGGACTACGAATCGCGCTTGTAAAGTCGAACACGAGAGCCAATCTGGAGTTGGTCTTCGACTGGAAAATTGCCGATGACTCCGACCACTACCCTTTCATCGTGGCACGTATTCCAACGCTGATGTTTCACACCGGCCTGCACGACCAATACCACCGTCCCAGCGACGATGTTGAACTCGTCAACTTTGATGGTATTGAACCCGTGGCTCGGCTGGCATTTGATTTCCTGAGAGCACTCGCAGATGACCCACATCCGCGACGCTCCTTTCGGGCACAGTCTCGCAGCGAATCAGCCGCCTCGCGCCACACCCTTGAGGCACCCGCGCTGGTTTCGCCCGGCAGAATCGAGCGAGGACGCTGGGGTATGGGCACGCGGCAAGATCCGGGAGAGACCGCATCGCCAGTCGTCGTGCGGATCACGCCAGGCTCTCCGGTGGCAAAGGCGGGGCTCCTCGTTGGCGATCGAGTGCTGGCCATCGATTCTGTTGCCCTTGTCGATCAGGCAGACATGGTGGCGCAACTGGCCGCCGCAGACGACCATGTCACGCTCGACATCGATCGCAAGGGCAGAACACTGCAACTGAGCTTAGAAGCAGAGCCCATTGCTCCGCCCCAGAAACGATAGCGATCAGAGGCTTAAAAATGCCCAAGCGTGAGCATGAAACGAACTACGGCCGTTGCCTGACAATACGGCAGATTTTTTTGCTTAATCGTTCTGGTCTTTATCGTCTTTTTCATCTTCCCATTCTTCGTCGTCATCTTCCCAGTCTTCGTCTTCGTCTTCGTCATCGTCATCGTCATCTTCATCGTCGTCTTCGTCTTCGTCGTCTTCTGAATCGTCGTCGTCTTCATCTTCATCGTCATCGTCTTCGTCGACCTCTTCCCACTCATCGTCTTCTTCTTCGTCGTCCTCATCATCTTCATCGTCGTCATCTTCATCGTCGTCATCTTCATCGTCGTCATCTTCATCGTCGTCATCTTCATCGTCGTCATCTTCATCGTCGTCATCTTCTTCCTTTGCCGCGACCAGAGGCGACGGGCCTGCGAAGTAAATCGGGCCTACCTCCGTTCCATCAAACAGGTCGTCTGCAGATTGAAGCTCAGAAAGTTCATGCCAGCAAAATACATCGGCGCTCAGCATCTCTTGATGTCCTCTGGGATTCACAGCGATCGTCACAGCAAAACCTCCTCAAAACAGAACTAAGGAAATGAACTCCAACCACGACTGACTTCAAACGACCCTCGACGACTTTCTTCGGTCACTTCTGTACCCGATCGTGCGAAATCATCCAACTGTTTCAACAAAATCTTTTTCTGCGGACAGGGAACGAGTTTTACGCGATCGGGCTCGAAAAGTCTGCCGATTTGCAGTCGCCTCCGCAACTACCTGAGCCTTTTTATCGAAAACGGCCTGAAATGGCAGTTTTCAGCTGCTTTTAGGACGATGCAGCGGCTCCGTCGGCCGGAGCCACCGACGGCGGCAAATCCTCAATCTTACTCAATCCAAATACTCGCAAAAACCGCTTGGTGGTTGCGTAAACATTGGGACGACCGATTTCCTCGGTCCGACCGCCAATTGCCAGTAAGTCCCGATCCAGTAGTTGCCGCAGCATCTCCTCAGAACCCACCCCGCGAATCGATTCGATTTCAGCGCGAGTCACAGGCTGACGGTAGGCCACGATGGCCAGCGTCTCAAGCGCAGCCGTTGAGAGCCTATTTTCGACCGGCGTTTCCATGAACCGCCGCACCCAAGGCCCAAATGGGGCCCGTGTGAGCAGTTGGAAACCTCCTGCAATCTGTTCGACCCGAAAAGCCGATCCCGATGCCTCATGCAATCGCTTCAACTCCTTGAGCAAGGAGCGGGCACGGGTGCCGTCGGTAAGTCGGGCCAGCTTGGCCAGTCGCCGCGGAGTGAGTGGCTCCCTCGCCACATAGAGCGCTGCCTCCAGCCGCGAAACCTCTTCGGAGCGATCATGAAGGCTCGGTACCACCGCCACTGCTTGAGGCCTTTCCGTATGGCTCGACAGAGGCCTTCGGCGATAACGCAGACGGCCTGGGGCTCTCGTGTGAGGTGGCATCCAGATCCGCAGTCTGCACAATGCGCGAGGGCAGGCCAGTCTGTCTGCAAGGCGATTCGCAGTAAGCGACTTGCGACGCATCGCAGTGGACCTCGGGGGCGTTTTCATGCGTGTCATCCATTCACACTCAAATCTAAAAACGGGCCGGTGGTCCCTCAATTGTTTGCCCTTGCGGTAACGCCGTTGATGGCATTGCTGCAATCTGGCGTTTCCAAGCCGTGACTTGCGTCAACAGTTTATTCATTGCTTCACTCGGTATGGCGTCGGCCGATTGAAAGACACGTTGCAATTGGCCCGTTGGATCGGCGGCGACGCGACAGGAACAGCGGTGGACCTGCTCGGCGCCCTTCGGAGGCAGGCACTCAAATGATACCGCTCCTAATTGAACAAGTTGTTCTTCGACAGTGCGATGGGCACTGATGACTTGTGGCGCAGCAGAACTTCTAGTGACAGATGCGACGGGTGGATCAGGTGCTATACGAGTACTTTTTATTTCAGAAAATGCATCTGCCGGGACCAACGGCTGTGGGGCTAAGGCCACGCTCGGCACGGTGCTCTGAATTGCTATGCTGCCCGGCACAGTCAGACCTTTTCCTTGCGGGATGACAGCAGACGCGATGGTATCGATAGGGGCTAGTGTGACGATTGGCATGACAATCGTTGCTGGTGGTTGAGACGCAGGCGCAGCGAACGGGGCCATTGCAACTGTTTTGTTGGCGGGGATTCCCAAAGCTACCGGGGGAACCGAAACCGCTTGAGTCTGAGGGGTAAAGGCGCTTACTGCGACAGGATCAACAACAGCCACAGCAGCGGGAGGCACTGAAATCGTAAGCGGAGTTTGTGGCTCAAGCTCAAACACAGAAGCGATTGCCTGCATGGCTGGTTTCCAGACGCGCGTGCGTATCGCACCGCGTAATTCTGCCGGAATTTTATGGGAGAACATTGCCAGCAAAGGCACGACGAGCATGCAGGTCACGAGCACAAAAGAGCGGAACTTCATGGGTGAATAGAGCCGTGCACGATAAGGTGAATCTGGCGGGAACAGCTTGCCCGAGAATTGCCCACAACCATAGGCAACTCTGTCTTGCCACGGGTTGCGGACGATAGCGACTCTCGATCACGACCACAATCCAAAAACAGGGCTCTGGACGCTCGGCTAAAGTGTCATTCAGTTGCCAGAATGACCGTTCGTTGGGGAATGTCTTCGGAAGTGCTAGCCGGATCAAAATGGGGCGTGTCGGGGGCATAGGAGACATTCACAATTTTTCGAGCCTTGGCGAGCACTTCTCTAACGCTTTCTTTGGCCAAAATGGCCTCTAATTGCGGCCGCAGGCTGTCGGCGTTGGCGGTGCCGGCATCGACGCCTGTCACGGT
This sequence comes from Planctomycetota bacterium, assembly GCA_003670865.1. Lineage (GTDB taxonomy): Bacteria > Planctomycetota > Planctomycetia > Pirellulales > UBA1268 > BAIKAL-G1-2R. The sequence continues at coordinate 9,227 of QWQJ01000007.1, forward strand.
GAATAGATGCACCCCAAATGGCGTGGTGACCGGCTGGGAAATATCCCCCTTGGCTAGAGAAAAAACCTCTCTCGCAATTTCTTCCCGGGCCAATCCTCGCCTCGATAGAAAACCAACGTCGCCGTCACGGCGGCGACTGGGACCTGCCGAAAACTTTTTCGCTGCATCAGCAAACGAGTACTCTCCCTGCAATATCTCTCGCCGGATCGTTTTTGCCCGCCACACGAGTGCCGGAATCGACTCTGCACCGAGCCCTGGATCAGGCCGCAAAAGAATGTGACTGACTCGCAGGCGTGTGCCATCAATGTCGCGATGGTGCTTTACGAAGGTCGCGGCAATAGCCTGAGGAGTCATTTTCGGTACGATCAGCTGGCTCACAGCAAGATCGAGTGCAATCTGATTTTTCATCGATTGTTCGTCTTGCCCCGACTGAGCGAGAAAATCATTGAGCGTGACTTGGCGAGTCGCTAGTTCTAGTCGCATCCGATCAAGGCGCGCTTCAATGTCTGTCTTTTTGACGGTGATGGCTTCACGAGTGACAAACATTCTCAGTAGTTGTTGGTTCACCAACTGCTCGATGGCTTCTGCTTGCGCGCGAAGCTGCTGATCGAGTGTCGTCATTTGTTCGTAGCCGATCCGACGCAGAGTGGCATTCACTTCTGAGCG
>QWQJ01000165.1 GCA_003670865.1 Planctomycetota bacterium
ATTTCGTCGAGAGCTGCCGCGACGGCCAAGCCAACCGCCAGAAATAAAACATCCTGTCGCGTGCTCTTGACGAAAGCCTGCAGCGTCATTGTCGCGAGCAATCCAAGCACGCCGTAAGCCACAAAGTGCATGAGCTTATCGGGTGGAGCGTGTCGGCCAAGAATTTCCGCGGGCTTGGGATAGTGCGTTGCCAGCACGAGTAACAAAGAGTATTGAGCCGTCGCAATCGAGAATCCCCAGCGAGCCACCGTGCTCCAGGGGCCAAAAAAACCTCGATAATTTGCTCTTCGCTCGTTGCCAATCATTCGCTACTCTTCCCGACCATAGATGGATAGGAGATCCGTCGGATGTCGGTCACTTTTTAAAAACGCTACTTTTTAACGGAGGATCTTGAAGGATGGACCGCGCCGAACTCTCTGCCGTCGTACTGGAACTGCTTGAAAAAGAAACTGGTGAATCCTATCCAGCCCTCGAAGACACGGCATCGTTGCGAGAGGGTCTCAATCTCGATTCCCTCGACATGGCGGGACTCGTTCTTCATATCGAAACCCGTTTTGGAATCTCAATTGAAACCGAATTATTGGAAGATATGAGTACAGTCGGCAATTTGCTCGACATGCTGCAAGGAAAACTTGCGGCAAAGTCAGCCAAGAGGGCAGCCTAACGCGCCCGCTCGCGATCAATCGTCATAAGTCCACCGTTTGCGCAGACTTTCGCCCAGAGAGGGTTCGCCAGAGCGATTGCAATCTAACTGCAAAAAATCCAGTGACACTCTCTCCTGCCACCCGCTGTGCCATCGTGACCCACGCCAGTGTTGAGGCCAATCTTTTGCAGATTGCCCAACTGCGAGAATTGCCCGATCGTTTGAGTCCAGCAGTCGGTGTAGTTTCAGACGACGTGCCCCCGCTTGGGCCGCAGTTGCCGAAGCGATTTCTCCGTCACTGCGATGAACACACGGTTGTTGCCATGGCGGCAGTCTTGGCGGCGATGCACACCCTCCCAGAGTCACTCTCAGATATGAGTCGCTGGGGCGTGTTGGCAGCACCTTGCTTGGCTGGTCGGCTGCTCAGCGCTCGAACACTGGCGCAACTTCCAAAAACAGGCGCAGCGGGTGTCTCGCCTCACTTGATTCCGCAGTGTTCGCTCCATGCAATGGCTAGCGCCGTCAGTGTTGGCTTGGGAATGCACGGCCCGAACATGGGCGTCGGCGGCGGTCCAGAAGCGGTTGCCGAGGGATTTGTGACGGCCCTGTCGATGTTGGGAGAGCCAGACGTGCCGGGTCTCTGGCTGGTGCTGACGCAATGGGATGACGAACCGATTCCGGACGGTGCTGGGGGTGCGACCAATGGGCCTTTGTGCCGGAGTGTGGCAATGGCACTGGTTGCCACGACGAGCGTCTCCAGTGATGGACCGACCACTTTAGGGCTCACGCTTACGCTTCCAGTTGAAGGGGGTCCGTCGCTGCTTCGCCCCTCGGGTAATCCCCTCCACATCAAGCTCAAGCATCTCGCCACATCGCTCGACGCGATCGTCCATCAGCGACGTACGACTGCCACCCATTCTGTAAATTCATACACCCGCTGGTCGCACGACTGTGACTGGGGTGCTCGGTTGGAGGTTGCATGAGTTCAAGTGATGATCGCTTTGAATTGGGTTCAAAAAAAGTGAGCCAGCACAATGCAGTGGTTTGCATCACAGGCATCGGCGCCGCTTCGCCGCTGGGGCATTCGTTTGCTGCGATTGCCGACAATCTGCTGCAAGGTCGATCGGCCGTGCAGCAGGTAAGCGCGGGGGTCTTCGCCCGCGATCAGATTCACTTCGCCGCACCCGTTATCGATATCCCCCTTCCGCCCGGCATGAATGAGCAATCGTTCGCGTCGCTAGGAAAGCTTCATCAACTCTGTCTCAGTCCGGCCGCACATGCCCTAGCCGATGCTGGGCTCACAACAGATCGCCGCGGCATGCGGATCGGAATCGTGCTGGGTATTGCTGCAGAACACATGAAAGTATGGGAACTCGACTTTGTCGCCGGCGGCACGCGGGTGCTTCAGCCAGAGCTCGATGCGGAGTCGATTGTCCACTCACTGCAACGGGATTTAGCGATTGATGGGCCAGCTGTAACAGTGGCTGCGGCGTGCGCTTCGAGTGGTTTTGCTATGGCACTCGGCAGGAAATGGCTGCGAGCTGGGTGGGTGGATGCTTGCATTGTCGGTGGATGTGATGTTTTGAGTCCGACTGCGTTTGCAGCGTTTTATAATCTACGCGCCCTTTCCCGCCGCAGCGATGATCCAGCAAAGGCATCGCGGCCATTTGATCGGGATCGCGATGGTTTTGTGATGGGCGAGGGAGGAGCGTTCTTCGTGCTGGAATGCGAGTCAAAGGCCCGCGCCCGAGGCGCTACGATTTACGGCGAGTTGGCTGGTGTTGGCATGTCGAGCGATGCATCGCACATGGTGATTCCGAGTGCCGATCCAAAAAATGCCGCTCATGCGATCCGACTCGCGCTCCAGGATGCCTCGATCAATCCAGAGGATGTCGATTACATCAACGCCCATGCCGCTGGCACGGCTGTCGGGGATGTTGCAGAAGCAGGTGCAATTCGGATGGCTTTTGGTGAGAAGAGCACGCGGGTGCCAGTGAGTTCCACAAAAAGCATGTCGGGCCATCTGTTGAGCGGTGCATCGGCGTTTGAAGCAATTGCCTGCCTGACCGCGATTCGTCATCGCTGCGTGCCACCCACCCTGAATCTTGATCACCCAGACGAGCAGTGCGTGCTGGCCCATGTTGCCAACGCAGCTCTTGATCGGCCCGTGCGAATTGCAGCGAGTAACTCATTTGGATTTGGTGGGGCTAATTTGTGCCTTGTGATTCGCGCGGCAGCCTAGAGCAAGCCTGACAGCACGGCGACGACATTTTTCCTTAAGACGAAGAGAATAATCCATGCAGACTGCGGAGATTGGTGCCTTGCTGGAACAGTGCGTGGCTCGGTGGCACGATGTGGAGCCATCGCATGCCGAAGAGGGACTGCCTGGAAAAGTTTGCGATTTGCATCGATTCAATTTCCTGCTTTGGCACGAAGAAGATATTGCCCGGTCGCCGGAGGTCACCGACCGCCGCATTGCCGAAGTCAAACGAGCGATCGACGGCTACAATCAAGCCCGCAACGATGCGATTGAAAAAGTTGATGACTGGCTCATTGCTGATCTGGAAGAACGGGGAGTTGTGTCCGCCGCGGATGCTCCTGCGGCCACAGAAACACCCGGTGCCGCTCTCGACAGACTCTCAATTTTGGAACTGCGTCGCTACCACATGCGCGAGCAGGTCGAACGCCCCGATGCCTCGCGGGAGCATCGCGAAAAAGCTGCCGGGCGGATGGTTATCTTGGACAGACAACGCACCCATCTGGTCGAGGCCATCAGCCGGCTTGTGTCGGAGATTTATGCAGGCCAGCGGCCGTTACGAGTCTTTCGCCAAATGAAGATGTACAACGACCCTTCGATGAACCCGTATCTTTATAAAGCTCAAGAAGCCCAATGAGACCAGTCACACCGAATCGCGACGGCTTCTGTAATCGGAGAGATCGCCTGGATTCCACGCCACTCGTAGCGCGTTGAGAACGGCCGCTATGTCAATCGCTTCTTGCACAAGCGCGCCAGCCGCCGGGGAAAGGTAGCCGGCCGCCGCAAAGCCCATGCCTAGTGCGCTCGCTGCCATGCCGCCGACAGCACTTTGCAGGGCGATGCGACGGAGCCGACGCCCAATATGAAAGAGTTCGTCGACGCGTTCCAGTGCTGTATCCATTACGACGGCTCCTGCGGCCTCGCTAGTGACATCGCTGGCGGTGCCCATGGCAATACCAACGGTGGCTGCTGCCAGTGCCGGGGCATCGTTGATGCCATCGCCCACAAAAATAGTCGGTGCCAGAGCCGTGGCTGCTTCGACGAGTTTGAGTTTTCCCTCTGGGGAAATGCCGGCATGCACCTCTGTGATACCAACCACGTCAGCCAGCCAGCGAACCTCGCTTTCACGGTCGCCGCTCACGAGCATCACGCGCGACAGACCGTGCGACGGTGATAAGTGCCGAATGAACGACTGGCCATCGGCACGGGGTGAATCGCGAAAACGCAGCAGAGCCTCAGCGCGGCCGTCGACAACCACCACGCATTCCAGACCACCAGTCACAAGGGGAAGTTGTGTTTCGGCCTCAAGAGTCTCGCCTTGTAAAGAAGTGTCTGCGAATGAGTTTTTATGGCTTTGAGAGCCTGCTGGTACAGCGGCGATGTCGAGCCACTTCTGCCGACTGGTGATCACGACCTCGTGTGTTTTTAAATTGCCATTGAAGTGCTTGATACGGCCGCTCAGCCCCTGTCCGGGTTTTTCGGTGACGGCCTCCACTTCATAGAGTGTCAATGATTGTTCTTTGGCGGCATCCACCACCGCCGTCGCCAGTGGGTGCTTGGAATAGGTTTCCAAGCTGGCAGCCAAGCCAATCAGATCCCCTTGTGACCATGTTCCGAGCAGAATCACATCGGTGAGCTTCGGGGTGCCGTAGGTGAGTGTGCCTGTCTTGTCGAAGATGGCTGTGCGGCAGGTATCGAGGCGTTCTAAAATAGCTGGGTCGCGGATGACAATGCCCCGCTTAGCGGCCAGCGACACGGCGCCGATGATTGCCACTGGAATAGCAATTAATAAAGGACAGGGAGTGGCGACCACCAGAACGGCTAGAAATCGGCCGGGGTCTCCGCTGATAAACCAAGCCACTACAGCGACAGACACGGAAAGGGGTGTGTAGAGTGCACCGAGCGAATCAGCCATGCGCCGCAACTGTGGCTTGCGCTCTTCGCTGGTGCGTAGCACATCCATGATTTTTGCGTAGCGGCTGTCGCCAACAATGCGATCAGTGCGAATTTCAAGAGCGGCCTGTCCGTTGATCGAACCAGACAGAACCGTTGAGCCTGGTGCTTTCGCCATCCGGTAGGGTTCGCCGGTGAGATAGCTTTCATCCATCGAACCACGGCCGGCGAGGATGGTGCCGTCTACCGGACAGATCTCGTGGGGCAGCACAACGATCAGATCACCAACGCTGACGTCTGCCAGCCTGACATCACTGAGTCCGGTCGCAGATTTTCGGTGGGCCAGCGTCGGCATCCTGCGGGCCAAGGCGTTGAGCACACTCCCAGCTCGACTGATGGCTCTGGATTCAAGGGCCGCGCCCCCAGAGAGCATCAACACAACAAGTACGCCAGCCAAGTATTCGCCCAGCAGAATGCTTGTCAGAATCGCCAGGCCTGCCAGAAGATCGGAGCCAAAGGTGCCGGCCAGCAACTTCCGCAGCAGATCCCAGACCAGGGGCATCCCGCCGACGACGAGCATGATGACCAGCGGCAGATTGGCCAGAGTCAATTCCGGCAACGTGAGGCTGCGACCGGGCAAGAGCGGGCCGATGTCAAATGGCCCCACGAGAATTGGCAGGCTGCCGTGACCCGACCAGACAGCGATGCCCCAAGCAGCCAGCGAAAACAATGCGCCAGCAGCGATGAACTCATTGAGCGGCATCTTCTGGGCAGGATCGGCAGTGGTTTGTGTTTCAGTCATCCTGCCTTATACACTGCACGCGGTTGATGCTGCCAGCAGTGAACGCCACTCAATGCCGGATTGTAGCAAGATTTTTCTCATACAGATTCCCTTCCACGAAGGAAGCCGAACCCATCGGCATGCCATGATTTCATTCGATCGCCCCGATACTCCAGAAAATCAGCCTGCTTCGCCGGCCAAAAAAATGGATCGCAATGTGCTCGGCGGCCCGCTGGTCCCCTGCTCAAAAGATCCGCTGACAGGTTTTTTTCGCGACGGTTGTTGCCGTTCGGGGTCAGATGATGTTGGCGTTCACACGATCTGTGCAGTGATGACAAAAGAGTTTCTCATCTTCACGGTGTCAGTGGGTAACGATCTGGTGACGCCTCATCCAGAGTGGAATTTTCCAGGGCTTGTCGCAGGAGATCGCTGGTGCCTGTGTGCTGCTCGGTGGTTAGAAGCGGCGCAGGCTGGAAGTGCTCCGGAGGTTGTCCTTGAGGCGACCCATGAAAAATCGCTTGCTATCGTGCCCCTCAAAATGCTTCGGCATCATGCGTTCAAGCAGCCATGAAGTTGCTCGTTCCGCTGGCTTTGACGCTCGCGATTGAAGGCATCGCGGTGCCTATTTTTCTGATTGCGATCCTGTATGCGTCGGTGGGACATGCTGGTGCAACCGGTTACATCGCCATCATGACACTGTGGGGCATGGAGCCATCGGTCGTGCGGCCGACGGCGCTCATGCTCAATGTGATCGTCTCCGCGATTGGCACGCTGCAGTTTGCCCGCGCCGGTCACTTTCGTGCAGGCCTCTTTTGTCCTCTGGCGATCGCCAGCGTGCCCGCCGCACTTGTTGGCGGTGCGATCAGTCTGCCTAGCAGCCTCTTTGAGGGTGTTGTGGGGGGCGTGTTAATCCTAGCGGCAGGGCGAATGGCACGCGATACGTGGGCCTTCAAACAACCACCGACTCCGCCTCTCACGCCGGCAATAAGGTCAGCACTGTTCCTGCCGGCACTGGGCGCTGTGACGGGATTGCTGGCCGGCCTGACGGGCGTCGGCGGAGGCGTGTTTTTAACGCCAGCCCTTCTTTGGCTCAAAGCGGCCCCGGTCAAGACGATCGCAGCAGTGACGGCGCCCTTTATTCTTGTCAATTCACTGGCGGGCCTCGCTGGCGGCTGGGCTGCTGGCCGCGACTGGCCCCCGCTCAATCTAGCGATGCTTTGCGCGGCTGTCGGCGGTGGAATCGTCGGCTCACACCTGGGGGCCTTCCGGCTGCCATCACGAACGCTCCGCTTCCTTATCGTCGGGGTACTGGCAATGGCTAGCCTCAAGTTGTTCGGACAATTGCTGGGTTTCTAAAAACAGAGGGGTTGCCATAAATCCGCCCCACCATTTTTATGACCGATCCCAGCGATCACTGGAGCTTGCACGGTGAATCCATCTACCATTCCTTTATCAGTCTCCCTTGCATCAATGACGGCGGTGCAGTTTCACGTGAAACCGGGCTACGTTGGCAGTCTAGGCAAGTTCTACCGTTCCACGTGAAACCCTGCCTGTCAGTTGTTTCAATTCTGCACGGCGAACCGATTGTCACGCGTCGGGATGTGCGACATGACGATCGTGCCTCTCGTAGCCGATATTCCGTTGGTACGTTTTGTGCGCAAGTGATTGTATGGAAGGGATGTGCGAGTGGGAAGGATTCTGTGTGTGGCCAATCAGAAAGGCGGGGTCGGCAAGACGACCACCGCTGCGAATCTCGCTGCCGGACTGGCTCGCGGGGGCCTTCGCACACTCTTGGTCGATCTCGATCCCCAGTGCAATGCGACAACTGGATTCGGCGTGATGCCTGCCGCCACTCATCCGCTGGTTTCGGAATCACCGCTTTCAGAGTCGATCGTCGAGACAGGAATCCCAAGCCTCTGGCTCTTGCCTGGCAGCCGAAGCGTGCGCGATGTTGAACGGATCGCGGCGCAGGCTCGCAGTGGCTCAATGGTGCTAGAAAATCATCTGGCCCGCGGCCTCAACGCTTGGGACTATTGCCTGATCGACTGCCCTCCTTCGATTGGCGAACTGACTCGCACGGCCTTGGCCGGTTCAACCGAAGTGCTGATGCCAATCCAATGCGAATACTTTGCATTGGAAGGATTGACTCAAATGATTGAGGTGATCCGCGATGTCATGGAGGAACAGGCGGGCCGACTACGGTTTAGCGGCATCGTGTTGACGATGCACGATGCGTCACTGGAATTAACAGCTGAGGTAGAAGCGGAAGTCCGGGAATTTTTTGGGGAGATCGTTTTTGAGACGGTGATTCCCCGTGACGTGGCCGTCTCGGAGGCGCCCAGTCATTCACAAAGTGTGCTCGATTATGCACCGCGCTCACGAGGGGCGCGGGCTTACACAGAACTCTGTATGGAGGTCCGCGACTGTGAGTAAAGAACGACGTTTAGGCCGTGGTCTTGAGGCTTTATTGGGTCGGGCCGGATTGGATCAATCTCCCGAAAATCAGGCGGCCCCCATTCCCGTTACCTACGGTTCGGCCGCAGTCGCCACTCAGCCGGGCTCGGGCGGCAGTGCTGCGCGTCTCATGCTTCATGCCCCGGAGGAACTTGAACAGGCGGCTGCATCCCTGCCGACTAATGAAATCTTTGAGGGACTCGTCGATCCAAATCCTTGGCAGCCCCGCAGTGCCGTCAACGACGACGAACTGATTGAACTCGCAAACAGCTTGCGCGAGCACGGTCTCGTCCAGCCGATTGTGGTGCGAGCTCGTGGCGAACGCTACCAACTGATTGCCGGTCAGCGGCGACTGGCCGCTGCCCGGCGTTTGGGTTGGGGCAAGGTACTGGTGCGCGTGCTCGATGTTGATGATCGACAGATGGCCGAGATCGCGATTGTCGAAAATTTGCAGCGTCGAGATTTAGACGCACTAGAAAAAGCAGCGAGCTTTCGTCAGTACATCTCCACATGGCAGTGCACTCAGGAAGAGCTTGCCAAGCGACTCTCGATTGACCGTTCGACGGTGGCCAATCTGATTCGATTGCTCGAATTGCCAGAAGCCGTGCAGCAAAAACTCCGTGCCGGGGCGATCTCAATGGGCCATGCCCGAGCCCTCTTACCTCTCGGCGATGAAGATCAGCAAACTCGCTTGGCCGATCGCGTCCTGGCCGATGGGCTTTCAGTGCGCGCAATAGAAGCAGCCGTACAAGAAATTTTACGAGGAGACGAAGACGAGCCGGGCGACTTTTCTAGCAGTCACACGAACGGAGAACAGAACCAGCCTTCTGGAGACGGATCGCTCGAAATGGCGTCGGGTATCAGCACATCGGAGACGGGACCGAAGCGAGGGGCAACGCGGGCGAGTGCCCGCCGTTCGAGCCAGATCGTGGCGGTGGAAAACCAACTGCGTCGGGCGCTTGGCACAAAGGTGATTGTGCATGCGACGAGCAAGGGTTCCGGTCGAATCGTGATCCCGTTTGCCGACACAGCAGAGTTCCAGCGTCTCCTCAAGCAAATGTCCTGATTGAGCCCTCATTGAGCCAAGAATCAGGCCCGATTCGAGCAAAGACCTGCCGGTCTGTCTCGGCTCGCGAGGATAGGCTACACTTCACCCGGTAACCCGCCGTGGCCACTGGGCCACATCCTCGGGGCGTAGCGCAGTTGGTAGCGCGCCTGGTTTGGGACCAGGAGGTCGTGAGTTCGAACCCCACCGCCCCGATTTGATTTTAGGCTATGAAAATAGGTGTTTGTGAATCGCACTGCCGTCCGGGGCGTGCGGACGAAAATGCTCGGCGCTACCGCGGCGCTACCGCAGGACCGATTTCGTCGGTGCGACTGCTCAAACGATTATCGGTGTTCTCAAGGTGGTCCTCGCTGATGGTGCCGGTGAAAATCGCCGACTAAATGCCTGTCGCCGAAATCAAATTGGCTAGGAACCGCATAGACCAGTCGTGAGGTAGCTAGGAAGTGGCTCGGCGAGAGGCAGCGTAAAAGCCTACGATTCTAGGCTCAGTCGAGTGAGCGCTTGCAGATAACGCTTATGTTTTCTGGAAAACAAGCGGAAAACCGCGATTCTGTTGTGGAATATCCACAAGCTTAGGCGTTTATTGCAGTGAAATACCGCTTTAAGTGTAAACTTTTACCCTCGCCTTACAGAACCGCGTATCCCCAGCGTGTACGTGTTTCCGCATGTATTGAAGCGAATTCAGACGGTGAAGCAAAGTAATTCTTACAACGTAAAGAATACTTTTGGCGTCATCGTTACAACGTAATGA
>QWQJ01000053.1 GCA_003670865.1 Planctomycetota bacterium
TTCATAACCGTCATGGCAAGATTATCAAAGGAATCAATATCGCGCAGCTTGAAGAGGGCTTTGCCAGTGGCAGCGAGGTAACGCCCGAGAGTTTGCGAGAGGTTGGTCTGGCAAAGGGCATCTGGGACGAGATAAAGATACTGGGCGATGGGACTCTTGCCAAGAAATTACTCGTTTCCGCTCACCGATTCAGCGCTCAGGCTAGGGAAAAAATCCTTGCAGCCGGTGGAACGGTGACAGAAGTCCCCGGTCCTGCTCCGATTCAGCGGAATACAAAAAAGGCATCGCGGAAAAAGCCTGCCGCAGGGTAATGTATGGCTCCGGTGCCTCGTTCCGGTGCCTTTTTCGGCGAGCAAAGGAGTTTTCAGCGTGTTTGAAAAACTGCGAATCATTTTTACAATCCCCGAGCTACGACAGAAGATTCTGTTGACACTCGGTTTGTTGGCGATTTACCGCGTGGGCTGGCAAGTGCCGCTTCCAATCGTCGACCCCAAGGCAATGATGGCCTTTGCTGAGGAAGCGGGCGGGATCAGCGACCTTTTGAAGACGGTGGCGGTTTTCTCGGCCAGTCAACTGTCGCAGGCCACGATCTTTGGGTTAGGGATCATGCCCTACATCTCCGCCTCGATCATTTTTCAACTGCTTGCTACCGTCTGGGCTCCATTAGAGCGGTTGCAAAAAGAGGGAGAGGCTGGCCGTAAAAAAATCAACGAGTACACGCGTTACGCCACTGTTGTCATCTGCTTTGTACAAAGCTGGGCCTATGTGGCGTTTTTGTCATCAACGCGAGTGGGAGACATGCCGCTCATTCAGCCCAGTTTTTTGGTCGACGGCAGCTTGCCGCTTGTCTGGCAACTGGTAGCCGTAATGACGATGACTGCCGGCACGATCTTTTTAATGTGGTTGGGTGAGCAGATCGATGAGTTTGGCATCGGCAACGGAATCAGCTTGTTGATCATGGCAGGCATTCTCGCCGCGATGCCCAGTGCGTTGGTGGAACTCACCAGCGACACCAATTGGGAACTCGGCGGCGGTGGCGGCAAGATGGGCATCGAGACGCTGCTTGTGCTTGCGGCACTCTTTGTTGGCGTGGTTGCGGGCGTGGTTTTTATGACGCAAGGGCAGCGACGCATTCCCACGCAAAGTGCCAAGCATGTCCGTGGCCGGAGAGTCTATGGAGGTACGCGACAGTATTTACCGCTACGAGTCAATCAGGCCGGCGTGATGCCGATCATTTTTGCCAGTTCGCTCCTTCTCTTTCCACAGATGCTCTTTCAATACCTGCACAGTGCCTATCCGGGCAGCGCGGTTCTCGGCTCGCTGCACGATTCGTTCACGCGAGGGCAGTCGTATCTCTACAACGTGTTTTACGTCGTTCTGATCTATTTCTTTTGCTACTTCTGGACGGCGATCACATTCAATCCCAAAGAGATGGCCGACAACCTTAAGAATTTCGGCGCATTCATTCCGGGCTACAGACCTGGCAAACGCACAGCTGATTTCCTAGAGCGTGTGATGGAGCGAATCACCTATGTTGGAGCGGCTTTCTTGGCCTTAGTGGCAGTCATTCCGACGATTGTGGGCGGAGCCTTGGGCATTCCGGCACAGATAGCTAGTTTCTACGGAGGCACCGGCTTGTTGATTGCCGTCAGCGTAGCTTTTGATCTGGTTCAAAAGATCGACAGCCATCTTGTTATGCGGAATTACACTGGGCTGCTGGAAAAATCCTAGTCATGCGTAGGAAATAGTTTTTTTGTTCGATCAAGCCATGTGGACTCGCCATGCGGATCATCCTCATCGGGCCCCCTGGGGCAGGTAAGGGCACGCAGTGCCAACGACTCGTTGAGCATCTACAGATCCCGCATCTTTCGACAGGGGAGATGCTGCGGGCGGCTGTGAAGCATAAGACCCCCGAGGGCGTGCTGGCTGAACGCTTTATGAACGAGGGACAACTTGTCCCGGACTCAATCATTGTGGGAATGGTGACAAAGCGCTTGGAATCGCCCGATTGTCGAACGGGCTGCTTGCTGGATGGTTTTCCCCGCACCAGACCGCAGGCTGAAACGCTTGACGACTTGCTGGAGCGACGGGCTATGAGCGTTGACGGCGTGATTGAATTAGCAGTTCCTCGAGATGAATTGGTGAGGAGAATGCTAGCCCGGAAGCGAGCCGACGATGACCCGGAGATTTTTTCTAGGCGGATCGCCAGCTTTGAGGCTCAGACCACCCCGCTTCTGGATTACTATAGCCGTCAAGGGAAACTCGCTTGCATCGACGGCTTGGGCTCTGCAGACGCTATTTTTGCGCGGGTGAAGCAGGCGGTGAGGAGATTCAAATGGTCGTCGCAAGGAAATTGACGCCTGCGAATAAGAGCCGTCCGATTTTTGGAGCGTGTTCCGGCAGAAGGCATCGACCGCGGTATACTGATGCGCCAAAGACTTTGGACTTTTATATGCTTCGTTCCGCATTTTATTTTTTAAGGTGGCGTGCCTGTGGTGAATCTTCGTTCGGCTCGTGAAATTGCTGCCATGCGACGTGCCGGTCTGGCTGTCTGGGGCGCACATCAAACCGCCTCTTCGGTTGTGCGTCCGGGCGTGACCACCGCCGAGATCGATCAGGCGGTCGAAGCCTTCTTCGTCTCCCAAAGAGCAGTGCCTCTTTTTAAAGGCGTGCCTGGGAAAGTGCCATTTCCAGCAGCCTGCTGCATCTCTGTCAACGACGAAGTTGTACACGGTATTCCAGGCCCACGAGTTTTGTTGGCTGGCGATGTGGTGAGCGTAGACACCGGTTGCAGCGTTAACGGTTGGTGCGGGGACTCGGCAGTGACCTATCCGGTCGGCGACATCGCCCCCGATGTTCAAAAATTACTCGACTGCACATCTGGCGTGCTTGCCATGGCAATCCAATTGATGGCGTCGAAGAGCCGCTGGAGCGATGTGGCGACTGAGATGGCAAAGTATGTCCGCGACTATGGATTTTCTGTGGTGGAAAATTTTGTTGGCCATGGCATTGGCCGAAACATGCATGAAGAGCCGCAGGTGCCAAACTTTTGCACACCAGCCTTTCGTCGTAATCATGATTTCGAACTAAAGCCAGGGTTGGTAATTGCCGTAGAGCCGATGGTGAATATGGGCACAAAAAAGGTTCGCGGCATGCCCGATCACTGGACGCAAACAACAGTCGATGGACGTCCAAGTGCCCATTTTGAGCACACCGTAGCCATTACGGAAAATGGCCCTATTGTTTTGACATCTGCTCCGTTGGCCGAGGAATTGTCCGCAGTCGCCGTTTGACAAAAACGTTGGCAGCGAGGGAGTAAAAAAGCTGGGCAGGGCCGGTTCAGAATGCTGGAACTGGCAGATTTTCCCAGCCAGAAGCCCACCCCCTTGTGAATGAGTTCGAGAGGTTCTTATACTCGGCGGTTTACGCCTGTTCCCCTCCCCTTATTTTGTTGAAGGCGTGGTCGATCCCAACCACGAACTTGAGTATGAAGGTTCGCGCCAGCGTTCGCCGCATCTGTGAGAAATGCAAGATTGTTCGACGCAGAGGCGTTGTTTTCGTTGTTTGCGCTGATCCTCGCCACAAACAGCGGCAGGGGTAATAGCGATTTAGACTCCTGCGGGTCTTTCCTCACCAGCGTGAGCAACAAACGCCCGTTGGTGTTTTGAATCTAGATTGATGATCAATACCACGAGTCTCCTACTATTTTTATCCGTCCGACTAAATTTTATCCATCCCGCACAATTGACCTGTCCCGCATTTGGTTAGTAGTTCCGCCCAACAATCCACGAGATTTTTAGCTATGCCACGACTTCTCGGTGTCGACATTCCGTCAGAAAAAAAGACGGTCTACTCGCTCCAATATCTTTACGGTGTTGGTCAGCGAGTGGCTCGAGAACTCTGTCACAAAGCAGGCGTTGATCCTGAGGGGATTGCCCGCAATTTGCACGAGGATGAGCTGGCCAGGTTTGCTTCTCTCTTGGACAAAGACTATGTCGTCGAAGGGCAGTTGCGTCGCCAAGTTGCTCAGAATGTTTCGCGACTCAAGGACATCGGCAGCTATCGTGGTTTGCGGCACCGTCGCGGCCTACCTGTCCGAGGCCAGCGCACTCGCACCAATGCTCGCACTCGTAAGGGGCCAAAGAAAACGGTTGCTGGCAAAAAGGGCGTCAAGGATCTTAAGTAAACAGGCTCGATCAGATACGCAATCCACTAGAAACACAGCTACACACATTCATGTCAAAAGTTGCAAAAACAAAAAAGAAAAGCGTCACTTCGGCGATTGCCTTTATCACGGCAAGCTTTAATAACACAACCGTCACAATCACGGACGCCAAAGGCGACACGCTGTGCTGGTCAAGCGGCGGTACATGCGGCTTCAAGGGGAGTCGCAAAGGCACCCCGTTCGCTGGGCAGTGTGCCGCACAGCAGGCCGCAGAGAAGGCGGCAAAGTTTGGCGTCAAAGAGCTTGAGGTTCGGGTTCGCGGTCCAGGAAGCGGCCGGGAAAGTGCGATCACCGCTCTGCAGGCAGCGGGCATGAATGTCAAAAGCATTGAAGATATCACGCCCCTTCCGCACAACGGTTGCCGGCCGCCGAAAAAACGACGCGTTTAGTTCGGTTCCTTTTTCACACTATTTTTTATCCACCTCCTTGAACTGACGAGCGAAACCAACCATGGGACGTATTACTGGGCCAGTTTGTCGCCTCTGCCGTCGCGACGGACTGAAGCTATTTTTGAAGGGCAATCGCTGCGATACGCCAAAATGTGCCTTTGAAAGACGGGCAACTCCCCCTGGCATGGTGCAAAAGCGTCGCAGCAAGCCAACCGAGTACGGCATTCACCTCCGCGAAAAGCAGAAGGTCAAGCATTACTACGGCGTGCTGGAGCGGCAGTTTCGTACCTACTTTGCTCGGGCCGAGCGTGGTTCGGGCAATACCGGTGAAATTTTGATGTCATTGCTGGAGAGACGCCTCGACAATATCGTGCACCGGATGGGTTTTGCGGCATCCCGGTCGGCTGCCCGGCAGTTGGTGATGCACGGGCATATGACGATCAATGGTCGTCGAGTTGACGTTCCGAGTTATCAGGTGAAGGCCGGCGATCTATTGCGAGTGAAGAACCGCGTCAAAAGTTTACAGTTGGTTCATGCAGCCATGGCAGACTCGCGTCGAGACGTGCCAGATTTTCTCTCCCGCAGCGACGAGGGTATTCCCGAGGGTCGCGTCGATCGTCTGCCGTCTGCCGAGGATGTATCGATTCCAGTGCAGGCCAATTTGATCATTGAATTGTGTTCCAAATAATGGTTTTTCAATCGTTCGTATCCCAAGTGAATTTGTAAGGAGATTTCTATGCACATCCGTTGGCGTGGCCTTGAATTACCAGGCTCGGTCGTGGCCGATCCCAAGACATTGACCGAAACCTACGGGAAGTTTACGGCAGAACCGTTTGAGCGAGGCTTTGGCACCACTGTCGGTAATAGCCTCCGCCGCCTGCTGCTCTCGAGCCTCGAGGGCAGTGCTGTCACTCAGATCAAGGTCGGGGGCGCTCTGCACGAATTCACAACGATTAAGGGTGTTCTCGAGGACATTTCTGACATCGTGTTGAATGTAAAGAGTATTGTGGTGAAAAATCATAGCGACTCGACTCGAGTGATTCGCCTCGAAAAAAATACCCGTGGGCCGTTGACCGGCGCTGACATTCAGACCGACGATGCCGTTGAAGTGTTGAACAAGGATTTGGTCATTGCCACACTCACGGACGATGTTCCTTTTGAGTTGGAAATGGTTGTTGAGAATGGCCGTGGGTATGTGCCAGCCAGCGAACACAGCCAAGAGAACCAAGAGATTGGCATCATTCCAGTCGATGCTGTGTTTAGCCCGGTCACGCGTGTTCGCTACGAGGTCGAGGAGACTCGCGTAGGCCAAAAGACGAACTACGACAGGCTGACGATGGAAATTTGGACCAACGGAACGGTCTCTCCGGAAATGGCGCTTGTGGAAGCAGCCAAGATTTTGCGTAAGCACCTCAATCCATTTGTGGGCTACTCGCAACCGGGGCCAAGCGTCAACCTGCCGACGGCAGCCAGTCTGTTTGCGGTTGAGTCTCCGCTTGAAAGTCGACTTAGCATGTTAGTGTCAGATCTCAAGCTTTCATTGCGAGCCAGTAACTGTCTCGACGGCGCGGGCATTGTTACCTTGAGAGAATTGGTTTCGCGACAGCGGGAAGAATTGTTGGAAGTGCGAAATTTTGGCGAGACAACGATGCAAGAGATTGAGGAAAAGTTGGCCGAGATCAATCTGCAAATCGGTATGTCATTGCCCGATACGGCTGAAGTGTAACGAGTCGTAATCAATCAATTCGTAAGCGGTGATGAGTGCGGTGTGTCTGATTCTTCAGGCGTTTTAAATATTTTTGGATGAAAGGGCTGTTTTATGCGTCATCGTCGCAAAGGTCGTGTGCTCGGTCGAAGCCCATCCCACCAGAGAGCGCTGCTGCGCAATCTAGCGGCTGCGCTCATGCTCACCGAGAGGACCGTTGAGGTCGACGAGGTTGGCGCACCCAAGGTGACAGGACGAATCATCACGACTGTTGCCAAGGCCAAGGAAGTGCGGCCGCTGGTGGAAAAATGCATCACCATCGCCAAGCGAGGGCTTGTAGCGATCGACAACGCCAAGGAGTTTGAAACCAACGCCGCCCGTAATTCTGCCGAATGGAAGCAGTGGCGGGCTGGTGAACAGTGGAAAAAATGGGCCCATGCCTCGGCTCCGGCAGTGGTGGCTCGACGGCGGGTTGTGCAGCTTGTAGGTGACAAAACGGCGACCCGAATTTTGTTTGACAAAATTGCTCCTCGGTATGTTGACCGGCCAGGCGGCTACACGCGGATTCTTAAGATGGCCACTCCCCGCTTGGGAGATGCCGGCCCGCGGGCGTTGCTAGAATTTGTTGGTAACGAAGGCCGTGTGGAGCGAGCGGCGGCGCCAAAAGTGGATTCGTCTCGGCCCCCCCGCCGGTCAAAATCTGGCAGCTAGCCGCTGTTGGACGTGTCCTTTGGCCGAGAATTCTTCAGTCTGAGCGTGGTGGGAATAGGCTCTTGGCCTCTGAGCGAATAGAATACTCGGAAAGAGAGTTGTTCTGGTCGCGTGCGTATTTTCTTTGACGCTCTTTACGCAGGCGCCTTACGCAGGAGGATCATCGTCGTGCTCAGACAAAATCAAGCGTGGCAAGCGTGGTTGGTGCGGCTGGGGTGCATCGGCGTTGTCGCAGGGGCCTGCCTCGCGATTGAGGAGGGGCATTTGTTGGCGGCAGACGAACACTTCGGTATTCCGCAAGTCAAGTTCATCAACGAACAGGTGACCTCTGGTTGGTCTGATGCGGGTCTGCAGCCCTCCGCCGCAGCCACCGATGGTGAGTGGTGCCGCCGGCTTTATTTGGATGTTATTGGCCGTGTTCCCAAAGCCAAGGAACTGCAAGATTTCATTGTCGATTCTTCGCCGACAAAGCGGCCTGAGGCTGCTTCGCGATTGTTGGGCGAGAGCTATGAAGACGACTATGCCCGCCACTGGACTGATGTTTGGACGACGATTTTGATTGGCCGCGATGTAGCCAACCAAGAGGTCAATCGCGCCGGTATGCGGCAGTACTTACGGCGTTCTTTTTCAAAGAATATTCCCTACGATCAGTTTATGGAAGAATTGGTGACCGCCACTGGCCTGAATGCCAATATGCGAGGAGTTGAGGGCTTTAATGGTGCCACCAACTTTTTAAGCGGCAAGATGGAGGAGAATGGGGCGCAGGCTACGGCCAAGACAGCCCAAGTTTTCTTGGGACTGCAGGTGCAGTGCACGCAGTGCCACAACCATCCTTTTAATAAAGGCAAACAAAATCAATTTTGGGAGTTCAATGCGTTTTTCAGGCAGTCGCGGGCTTTGAAGAAATCGGCAGGAGATCTCCGCTGGGTGGAGATGGTCAACGAAGATCTTGCGGGAGAAGGGGGCAACCCTGAGGAGGCAGAACTCTACTACGAATTGCGCAATGGACTCATGAAAGTCGCATTCCCTGTTTTTGTCGACGGCACTGAGATTTCAAAAAATGGTTATCTGCCTGGAAAGATGGCTGACGGCACCGAGTATGGCATCAATCGTCGCCTCGAAGTCGCCCAACTGATCAAGGCCAGTCCACTCTTGTCCAAGGCAATTGTTAACAGGATGTGGGGGCAGTTTTTGGGCTATGGCTTCACCAAGCCGGTCGATGATCTGGGCGAGCACAATCCACCGACGCACCCGGAATTACTCGATGGTCTGGCCGAGCAGTTCCGCGAGCAGAGCTATGACATCAAGGAACTTGTGAAATGGATCGTTCTCTCCAAGCCTTATGCCCTTTCGAGCAAAGCGTCCAAGGGCAATACGAAGGATGACCCCTCGCTGGGTGAAAAGCCAAGGTTCTCCCATTTTTATTTGCGTCAGATGCAGGCCGAACAACTCTACGAATCCCTGCTGACTGCCACGGAGGCGGATCAGGCGCAGGGAGAAGCAGCAGCCAAGAAAAAAGACGAATGGCTGAAGCAGTTTGTGATTGCTTTTGGCACAGATGAGGGGGATGACTCCACCACCTTTAATGGTTCAATTCCCCAGGTTTTAATGATGTTTAATGGCGATCTCGTCAAAAATGCTACGGCCACGGGCAAGGGGGGATTTTTAGACAAGGTGGCCTCGGCTGGCGCGAAGAATCCGGCCAAAATCGATGCCTTGTACATGGCGGCCTTAGCCAGAAAGCCTTCGGTCAAGGAGTTGGATGTGGCGAATTTGCTGATGAATGCCCGCAAGGGAGATGCCGCCGCAGCCTTGCAGGATGTCTGGTGGGCCGTGCTTAATTCCAATGAATTTATCATTAACCACTAGATTCGGTGCTTTATGAATGCAGTCATACCGAAAAAGTCTTTAAAAACGGGAATAACGCGTGTTGAGCGAAACGAATTGATTCTAGGTCCTAATTTCGATTCGGTGGGTAATGTAAAGTAGTTGGAAGTCCAGGCAAAACCACGGTCACTCACAAAACCACGGTCACCCGCGCACCGGTGACGCTGCTATAAACGAGGAGAATCCTTCAATGAGTTTTACATCCGCCGGCATAAATGTTCCCACGGGAATGAATCGCCGCCATTTCATGAGCCACTTGGCTGGTGCCGCTGCATTGGCCGCCCCGGCAACGGCTTTTACCAACACAATTTTGGCCAACGCTACCGACCTTCGGAAGCGACACAAAGCTGCCATCATGCTCTGGATGGGCGGCGGGCCAAGCACGATGGATATTTGGGATCTTAAGCCTGGTGCGCCGACAGGCGGCCCCTTTAAGCAGATTGCAACGAGCGCTGATGGCATCGCCATTTGCGAACACATGCCAGAGATGGCCAAGCAGATGCACCACATGTCAATTGTGCGATCGATGAGCACCCGCGAGGCGGATCACATGCGGGGTCGCTACTACATGCACACGGGTTATGTTCCCAATCCCAATGTTGAGTATCCCAGCTATGGCTCCGTGATTGCTCACGAACTCGCTGAGCAGGTTCCGGATCTTGAAATCCCGCCGTTTGTCTCCGTTGGAAGTGGCAGTGTTGGCCCCGGATTTCTGGGGATGACGTGGGCTCCATTTGTTGTTGATTCCAATGGCAATGTCCGAAATCTTGATATGGGCATCGATCCGGCTCGCTTGGCTCAGCGAATGGAGATGCTGGCAACGATTGAGAAAAAGTTTATTGCTGAGAA
>QWQJ01000042.1 GCA_003670865.1 Planctomycetota bacterium
CCTGCCGGACAGATCGGCATTGTCTGCGGCAGCGGCGGCGAATCGGTGACGGCGGTGGTGCGTGCTGGGTGCACAACATTGTTGACGGGTGAAATAAAATTGCACGGCGTGCTGGAGGCCTCGGCAGCGGGCCTTTCGGTGATCGCTCTGGGTCACTATTCGAGCGAGCGGTTTGCGATCGATGTGCTGGCCCAACGACTCCAAGCAGTTCTGCCGGACCTTCACTGCTGGGCCAGTCGCGACGAAACCGATCCCCTCAAATGGATCGGTGCTTCGACTCTATCGGACAAAGACTAACCAAGTGGTTTTCCCAAAAATCGCCGCACGCCAGTAAGAAAAAGAAAGACGGGCACACCATCGTAAAAACGCGGCTGTGCCCCTCGGGTTAAATATCCAGATTTTTTACGTCAAGCGCGTGGCGCTCAATAAACTCACGGCGAGGCTCAACTTTTTCTCCCATCAACACGCGAAACAGGTCGTCGGCGGCGGCCGCGTCAGTCATCGTCACCCGCAACAGCGTTCGATTCCCCGGATCGAGCGTTGTGTCCCGTAGCTCTTCTGCGTTCATCTCACCCAATCCCTTAAAACGCGTGATCGACAGCCCCTTTTCACCCGCTCGACGCACCGCCGACAAAAGACCTCGCAGATCTTCGAGCCCAATTTCATTTTCACCCCGCCGCAGCTTGTAACGCGGCTCCTCTGTGCCGGTGCGATCCTGTGGCAACAACGCCTCTATACCAAATCCCATGCCAACGAGCTCGGCGAGACCCGCGTTGATGCTTCGCACCTCGTGCAGGTCGACAACGACCAACTGCTCGTTGCCAGTCTCTGCCACTCCCGGTGAGGCGGCATTCGGCGACAGGGCCCCGACAGGGGTCTCGAGTGCGCGACCGACAGCCAGCTCGCCGCCAGCGCTCTTTTCCTTTCCCTTCACAAAAGTTTCCAACTGATCGCGACTGGTAAACCACTTCTCTTCGGCGCCGTAGTAGACGTGGTACATCGGCAGCTTCCCCGATGTCGAATCGCGGCGGCCAGCGTGATCTCGTAAACTCACACCCCGGCGTTCGAGCGACACAAGTGCATCTTCAAGCCCAGACAGCGTGCGGCAGAGTTTTTGCATCGTATCCCCGGAAATCTCTCGGCCGTCACCCGGATAAAAGACTCCTTCGCCAAGCCCCTGATCCAGGAGCTGCGTCTTCATCTCCTCCTCGGTCTGTACGTAGTAAACACTCTTTTTGGAACGCACGCGAAAAAGTGGTGGCTGAGCGACATAGACATGCCCCTCTGCCACAAGGCGGTACATCTGCCGGTAAAAGAATGTCAAGAGAAGCGTGCGAATGTGCGATCCGTCAACGTCGGCGTCTGTCATGATCACGATCTTGTCGTACCGCCGCTTGGTGAGATCGGCTGTGTCGCCAATCCCAGCCCCGATGGCCGAGATCATGCTGCGGACTTCCTCGTTGGCAAGCACCTTGTCTTCGCGGCTCTTGTAGGCATTGATGATCTTGCCCCGCAGCGGCAGGATCGCCTGATACTCTCGCCGGCGACCTCCTTCAGCACTGCCGCCGGCGGAATCACCCTCGACAAGGTAGAGCTCGCACCGATCCACATCGCGACTCGTGCAATCGCGCAGCTTCCCCGGCAATCCCCCGCCCGACAAGGCTCCCTTCCGTTCCCGCAAGAGGGCCCTGGCCTTCTGGGCTGCTGCACGGGCCTCGGCTGCCAGAATCCCCTTAAGGGCAATCGACTTTGCGCTTTTTGGATTCTCCTCGAGATACTTACTAAGGAATTCACCGATTGCGGAATTGATGATGCCTTCCACTTCGCCGTTGCCGAGCTTTGTTTTTGTCTGCCCTTCAAACTGCGGGTGCGGCACTCTCACGCTGACAACGACGGTGAGCCCCTCTCGCACATCCTCACCAGTCGGCACGAGATCTTTGTAAATGCCGCTTTTTTTTCCGTATGCGTTCAAGCTGCGAGTCAGTGCCGAACGGAAACCCGAGACGTGCGTGCCTCCTTCAGTCGTCGAAATATTATTGACATAGCTGTGGAGATTTTCCGTGAACTCACCAGTGTACTGTAGCGCGATGTCCCACGACACACCTTCGTTTTCCCCCTGAATGGAAATGACATCCCCATGAATCGCATCGCTTGATCTATTGAGCCACTCAACAAATTCCACGATGCCGCGTTCGTAGTAAAAGTCTTCGTGCTGATTGCTGGCCACATCGGCAAACGCAATCCGCACCCCAGAATTTAAA
The DNA here is from genome assembly GCA_003670865.1 of Planctomycetota bacterium. Lineage (GTDB taxonomy): Bacteria > Planctomycetota > Planctomycetia > Pirellulales > UBA1268 > BAIKAL-G1-2R. The sequence goes on from QWQJ01000042.1 coordinate 2,262, forward strand.
AATGCCAATTCCTGCATGCGTCGCGAGAGCACATCCCAAGAAAACTTCGTACTGGGAAAGATTTGCGGGTCGGGCTTAAAGGTCGTCTTGGTGCCGGTGCGGGCGGTCGTGCCTATCTTGCGAACAGGGCCAGTCGGTTCGCCACGCTGGTATTCCTGCTGCCACACATGACCGTCCCGGGAAACCTCAACCTCGCACCATTCTGAGAGAAAATTCATCACCGTCACACCCACGCCGTGCAAGCCACCGGAAGTCTGATACGCCCCTTTTTGAAACTTACCGCCAAACTTGAGCACCGTCATCACACCTTCCAGTGTCGATATCTCGCGATCCATCTCTTCTGAAAGCTGCGCGTGCCACTCGACAGGAATGCCACGGCCGTCGTCTTCAACCGTCACACTGCCGTCGACATTGACTGTCACGCTCAATTGTTTGGCGTAGCCGGCCATGCACTCATCGATTGAGTTATCGACCACTTCGTAGACCAAGTGGTGCAGGCCTCTTGCCGTGTTGTCGCCGATGTACATGCCAAACCGCTCACGCACATGCTCCCGATCGGAGAGATGCTGGAGGTCTTCGGATGTGTAACCGGATGCCTGCGATTGGTCTGTCATTTAAAAAACTCCCTTGTGTTTTGTGTATGTGTTTTGTGTATGTGTTTTGTGGCTCTGTGTTGCGCGGAGCGAGCCGATGCTCTCGGAGTGACGATTCACATTGGCCACTTCTTTCAGACTTTTTTGGTTATTGCTCGCTTACAAAACTCTGGCCTGCGTCCACCATCAACCGGCAGCAGATGTCGGTGATGCCCTCTGCGGGCACCAATTCACCAAGTCGCTTGAGCACATCCCTTTTATGAAAACCCATCTCCTGCACGAGTGCCGAGTGGCTGACAAAAACTTCCAGCACCCCCCTCCGCACAAGCCCTGGTTGCGACGCTCCCCGCAAGCTGTCGGGTGCTGCCTGCTGCCAGGCGGTGTCAAGGCTACCGGCCGCGTGCTCCCGGTCGTAGCCTGTGCGGGCCATGAGGCGCGACAAAAGTCGGCTGATCGATGTCGGGCCAGGAGCCTCGCTCCGTGTTTGTTTGAATGCCATCTGTTGTTCACTGTTTGCCGGCGGCTTACTTATTTTAAATTGCCTATCAATCGGCTGCCAGTGGCATGATCACATAGCCGTAGCCGTCATCGGTGCGACAGACGCAAGCACTTTGTCCATCGGTCAGTTCAATTGTCACATTCACGCCCCCGTCGAGCACCCGCAAAAAGTCGCTCATGAATCGGGGATCCATTTTGATTTTGACGCTCGTTCCCATGTGTTCAATCGGTAACTCAATCCGACTTTCACCACTTTCAGCCGAGCGGCCGGACAGCACCAGTTGTCCCGATTCAAATAAAAAGTCGACGCCCTTGGACTGTTCACTTGTGACGATTGCCGCCTGCCGCACTGCGGCCAGCATCGGCCCCGCCACAATCCGCACTCGCTGGGCATCGGGGCGGTCTGGAAAAACATCCCGCCAGCGGGGAAAGCGTCCCTCAACGAGCCTAGCCGAGATCGTTGTCTGACCTGTGTGAACTAAAATCTCATTGGCTCGCACAGCCACCCGCACTGGCATATCGCTGCTGCCCAGACAGCGTTCGATCAACTGCATCGCTCGGGCTGGCACGATGGGCTGCGCGTCGATCGGTGTGCCGTCTTTGAGAGCCACTGGCCCTTCCATTTTGGCTAGCCTGCGGCCATCAGTGCCAACAGCCGTCACATGCTCTGCGGAAAATTCCAAGAGCACACCGCCGAGGGCAAAACGGCTCGACTCGCTATCGGTGGCAAACACCGTGCGTTTGACGAGTTCACGGATCAAGGGCGTTGTCAGTTCGTAGCACGCCTCGGTCGGAAACGTTGCCACTACCGGAAACTCTAGCGAGTCTTCGACTGGCAGACGAAACTCGCTACGAGGGGCTTTCACAACAGCAGCCGTGCCATCGGAATAGATTTCAAACACGGTGCCCGGCGCACCTTCTCGCACAATGGCGGCTAGCCTCGCATTGGGCAGTAACACCGCTCCAGCGGCACTGGTCTGGACCCCTTCGATCTCGATGCGAATTCCCACTTCCAGATCGGTTGCCGAAAGCACGGCAGAATTTTCGCTGACCTCAAGCTTCACATTGGTCAGGACAGGCTTGGGAGACCGCGAGGGCACAACAGCCGACGCACTTTGCAATGCCGCTAAGAGCGGCTCTCTTGTCAAACGCACCTTCATCGCAAACATTTCCTTTCAGCATCACCCTACAATTTCAGAAACTTTTTGAGACTCCTATCCTACCCGACGAACGCCTCTGTGAAATGCCCCAGCAACTTCTACCGTTTGGCAGATGGTCTGGATCAAGCGAGGAAGTGTCTTTTCGGGTCCTGTTTCTTACTGCTACTACTCTCTTAAAAGAAAAGGAGGAGTAAAAACAGAAGGCAACAGATACAGTAATGGGGCACAGGGCGTCATCGCGGCTGGGACACCAATTCACAAGCGATAAAGCAAGAATCAGGCAGAGGCCTTTGACCTTATTCAAAAGGGGTTTAGAGCGATCTACAAAGGCGCAAAAGAGAGTTTAAAGATGTGGAAAAAATGCCTTTCGGATGTTGGCTACGTGTTGGGGCTTTGCCAGTGAAGGGTCGGACAGAGTGTTGGTGGGCGGTCAGTCTTATAGCGAATGGCTGGCTGCAGAGTGACGACTGCACGACATCTGCATGGCAGGCGGCTGTCCGAAGGCCGCCTGCTGGCTGTGCTCTGCTTTGTTGGTTGGCCAAAGAGACGCCTGGCAGACAATGAGCGACAATCTATCAACAAGCATTCGACACCCATTCGACGGGCTAGGCTTTTTCACCCATAGCAGGCTCAGTTGGCAGGCATATTGAGCGCAGCCAACGCTGCAGGACACCACAATCGATTGTGCAAAGCACCCACGCGTGGATCGATGTCGTTGGCCGACACGTTTTCGACTCTGCCGTCGGAAAAAACCACATTGACGCGGTCGAAGTGACGATCGGCAGCCACCTGAACTTTTTTGCCCCAATCGATTGAATCAGGAGCAGCCGGGCCAACCACGTCTGCCACGGCCTGAAAATAATCCATGGCTAAAACTTTATCCGCATCACTTGTCAGCCACTTTGTTTTTTTATTGAGGCCGTAGTTGGTGGGTACGCTGGCCGTTCCGCCTCCCCCGACGGTGCCGCCGAAAGGGTTGACCGTTATCGTAAAGCCCTTGTGCAGTGGGTCCGCAAGCACTTCGCCATTGGGGCCGCGAAACTGATGCGTGTAGCCGTGCCCGTTTTCGCCAGCCTCTGTGATGCGCACATCTCCGTTGGCTAGCGGCTCAATATAAAAGCAGCCGTCCCACGGCGAACCAAATGAATAGGCGTCTTCAAAGAGGATAAAATAGCTGTTGGGTGCTGGGTTTGAGATGCCGCAAATTTGAGCGCAATGAACAGGCCCGCTCGGCCAGTCTGCAATCGGCCGGCCAATTCCTGTCCAGGGCCCATCCTTGAGGGGAATTGAGACGCTTACATTGACAATGTAGGCAGCATAGGTCGCCACAAATTGTTCCATAGGACTGTCAGGGCCACTGCCGCCGCCAGCCGAAAAGAGGGCTGGGTCATTTGGGCAGAGGAACATGCGTTTGTCGTTGCCGGCATCGGCCAGAAGCGAGCCAGTCCAGCCCTCGGCCGCCAGCCCAGCGGGAAACCGGAGGATGTAGCCGGCGTGTGCCATGCCGATTTGCCGCAAATTACTTTGGCATAAGGTGCCGCGAGCAGCCGACCGGACGTTTTGAACCGCGGGCAGAAGAATCGAGATCAAGAGTCCAATAACAGCGATCACAACCAGCAGTTCGATGAGCGTAAAAGCCCGGTGATTTTTATGCACGAGGGATGTGTGAGGGGTCATGGAAAATCCTAGTGTTTCTTGAGGATAGAAGAGTCCAATAATGGTCTCACTTCAATAAAATATGGTAGCGGGGAATGTTTGGCTGGCTAACGGCCGGATCGGCTGGACGGATTCGATTCCCGTTGGCGGAGTGTTTTTTTCCAAAGCTCAAGGTGGGGAGAGCTTTGCAGCATCTGCCAGTCTCGTCGGGCCATCTTGGCCAACTTCTTTTTATCGGCAATGTCTTCGGCATTGTATCGCAGGCCCAGCATATGCTGGACGGCCGCCGCCGCTTTTCCGGCCACGGCTGGGTCGGGATCTTCCAGGACTTCGAGCATAGGGGGCATGGCTGTGTAGTCATAGACTTCGGCCAGACTCTGAATCATTGCCACTCTCACGCCGGGGCTAGGGCTCTCTTTGATGGCCTGGGCCATCGAGGTCCGGGCCGCTTGAGTGGCCGTGGAAACCGATCGGGATTGGAGGATTTGGTTAGCGGCCTCGAGCCGGCGGGCTTCTTGAGGCGCGGAACCAACTTCCTCAGCCAGAACTTCCACAGATGGCGTGAGCGACTTCGAGGAGAAAAGAGATCGTCCGTTGACGATTCCTGAGATCGCCGCGAGTCCTACGAGCACCGCTATGAGGATCGTCCGATTCATAAAAACGCTGCTGATACTCGAAACCAGTTCAAATGAGAGATCGATCGGCGGAAATGTGGGAGGGCATTGGAGTGTCCACCCGCATCTCGACTCTAAACTATTCGATACCCTTTAAAAAGGGCATTCGCTGCTCTAAGCCAACTTAAAAAGTCTGCAGCTGCTTGAGCAAGGCCTGCATATCGCTGGCGAGCGATTCATCCTTGCACATTCGTTCATGGACAACTCTCAGGCTGTGCAAAACCGTCGTGTGGTCGCGGTGGCCGAATGCAGCCCCGATGGCCACGAGGCTTTTGCTTGTGAGTTGCCGGACCAAAGCCATGGCGATGCTGCGAGCGTGGGCTGCTGTGCGGCGCTGGGACGGGCCGGTGATCTCCTCTGGCGTCAGGCCGTAACGGCGTGCCGTGGCTGCGATCGCATGGCGGATGATCGTGCTGGGCCGACGGACGCGGCGCCACTGAGCACTGTGTGTCGCGCTTGCAAGCGGACGAACGAGGGGCGGCGGTGGGTGCGGCAATACAACGAGCAGCCCGCCGCACAGCCGCGTCGCGAGCGTATCGCCAAGCGTTGGGCTCATGCTGGGATGTCTGTCGAGCGTGACGACCCATTGCCGCCCAACGGCGGCACAAGCGTCGAAGAGATAGGGGAGCATCTGAAGGGCTTCGGGGTCAACGACCCGATCAATTGCATCGATCAAAACCAGCGGCCGGGAGACAAGTCGCGTCCGCCACTCATCAATCGTGTCGTTGTAAAGTGCCGCGGCAATTTCCCGGCCGAGCGATTGGCCGTCCCAGCGGACTGCCGGCACGTCATTTTTGTCACTCCATCGCGCACAGACTTGCGTCAACCACCGCGTCTTACCCGCCCCTGGACTGCCAACGGCAACAACTGGGTTGTAGCGGCGGAGCCTTCCCTTGGGGGAGGTTTGTGCGGCATGTTCCGAGCAGAAGTCAAGTAATTGGGAGGCAACCATCGACTTGATCCCCATTGCCGCAGCCTGCGGCAAACCGGCGGCCTCCCTGCCAATAAAAACTCAAATGATCAAACGCCCTACGGCGATCGATCGCCAAGACCCTATGGCCATAGAAGAGGGCCTTCTAGAAGCGCAATCCGTAATGTACAAGGGCATTGGCTACTTAAAAAGACCCGTCAACAACGCCCTTAGACCGACCATTCCGGAGAATCCCGGTGACTAGCTTGTGGGGATGAGGGGAACTAGGTGATCTGGCCCCCAACCCACCCAATAACGATCGATTTATCGGTTACAAGCGATGGGTGGTTCCATACGAAACGATTGACATCAGTAAGCGTCATGCTCCGGTATGCGTTGGCTTTTGCATGAGGGTTTCGCGGCCTCCAGTGATTCAAAGACTCCACCATTGATTGACACACGACACGCTTGGTGACCTGCCTGCACAAAAGATTTGGGTTCCAAATTGTGTGCGTGGACGCTGCGGGGGTCTTCTCTTCAATTTTTTTCATCGTTGTGCACAGGTGTTTTATGCAGATAAAAAAGTTTCTCATTCTTCTCGCTGGCTCGGGCAAATGTTTGGAAAATCAATCGCGCTAGTAGCGCCGATGCTAGCGACCACTGCCAACACGACAACCACCAGTGCCGATGATGCCGTCTTCTCGGCCGGCACCAGCCTCAACAACACCGGCGCCGTCACCAACTACGGCTTCGACACGGTGGCCAGTGGCGTGCTGATCAGCTCCGTTATCGGCACGAACGTCACCAGCCTCACGCGGAATAGCGCGACGTCCGGAATGACCCTCACCGGCGCGACCGCCACAATCAACGCCTCCACCGCCATCAATTTCAACGGCGGCACGCTCACGCTGACAAACGCCACTACGGAAACTGGCGTTGACCGCATAGCCAATGGCGCGACCATTACCTCCAACGGTGGCACGTTCAACTGGAACAACGCTACTTCAGCCAGCGCGGGCTACGCGGAAAACATCGGCACCTTGAGCCTGAGTGCAGGCCAGTTGAATATCATCTCCACGACGGCCGTGACATCTACAGGGACAGCGACTCTGACTCTCGAATCGGGAAGTCTGACTCATGCGGCGACCAACACGTCCACGCTGGCGTTTGGCGGTGCCAGTCTCGGCACCGGGACCGTCAACAATATCGTGGTCACCGGATTTACCGATACGGTAGCGGGCGCGATCATCGGGCCATGGGCCACCTATGGCACAAGTGCAGCCGCGCAGACCGACTGCGCGGTCTCGAACATTAACGCAGGCACGGCCAATACCCGTGGTATTCAAGGCGCCGGCATCGCGACTTCATTGGAAGGCACATGGACCGGCGGAGCCACGGGCAACTACACGACGACCGCCGCCGCCAATACCATCACCGCCGCGCGCACGATGAATTCCTGGCGTTACAACTGACCTGCCCCCATGAATGACGCTATTTTCTTAAGTTAGGAAGATGGCTTCATGGCGTTCATGGCCGGCAGGGCATGGATGACTTTTGCCTCCCAGATTTATTGATTTATTGTTCCCAGTCAAAATGTTCTTGCATCTGATCGCGGGCCACCTACGAATGCATTCCAGACGGGGCCCTGTGGTTCCGATGGTTTGGTATTCACCACTTCTCAAAGGAAATCCTCATCGCCGTGCTCACGTATCATGTGGTACCAAGCAAGGTAATGGCAGCCGACGTCGTCAAGCTCACCGAGGCGCCAACGGTGCAGGGTTCCAAGGTCAAGGTCAAAGTCGAGGGTGGCACAGTGATGATCGACAGCGCCAAGGTTGTGAAGACCGACATCC
>QWQJ01000077.1 GCA_003670865.1 Planctomycetota bacterium
CGCTCGGTGCTTTTAAACTTAAAAATTCCCGGCCGGTAGTCCCGGGGGTAGGGATTAAGAAAGGCCGCTGTGGGGCCGAGACCGTCTCCTGTGATGCCATGGCAATGGGCGCAATGTTCGCGGTAGAGGCCATTTTTTCTGCCCACGATGTCGCTCCGCACCGGGCCAGCCGCCAACCTCAACTTAGCCTCGTCGAGACCTGTCTCGGCCAGAACGACAGGCTCGTCGGGCGTGCCGAACATGGCCAGTAAGACAGTCGAAACCTGTTCCTCCTGCTGAGGCGTGAGATGCTGCTTGGTGGCCTCCACCATATTTAAGCGAAAGGCAGCAGGCGGCGTTGGACTACAGCCGACAGCAATTGCCATGACAAAAGCCCCGCCAAATGCTCGGCAGAGCCAAGGCGAAGACTGAACCCCATCGCGGGCCAAATACAACAAGTTTTGCATCATGATAAACAGTGCGTGCTTCAAAAATAGACGGGTTGTGTGCGAGGCATGATTCGACACGATCTCAAGAGAGTCTAGGCGTGATCGAGCTATGACGTGGGATTGATTGAAATAGTGAGTGTGAGTGTTGTGCATGCATAGGTAGCTTCAATTGATCGCCGACACAGGCACTTCAATCGCGCCAATATCTTTGACCTCGTCCGCTGCGATCGTGACTTGAAACCGGCCCTTGGGCGTCCACTTGAGATCTTTGTTGTTGAGGCCTAGAGCGCCGCTGGGGCCGGCGGCTCGCTCGTGCCAGACTTGAAACTCAAGCATTTCACCGGCGGGCAGATCGGGAATCGTGAACGAGCCGTCGGTCGCGCTGACGGCCACATAGCCGTCCTTACGAAAGACTGCATAGGCTTTCATCCACGGATGAATGTTGCAGGTGACCATCGTCGGCAGGCCCGTCTCTGCATTCGGTTTGTAGAGTGTTCCCTGTCCTGCCGGAACCAACTGATTGAATGCTGAACCAGCAATGTTGGTGTTGTGACCGATGGGATCACTGTTGTGAACATCAATCGATTGCCCCACTCGCGCAGCCAGCACAGGCAAGAGAAATTCGCACTGCTTCTGATCAAAAACAACGGGGGTTTCAGGGGCAGCAGGTTCTTTCACTCGGGTTGTGTTTCGGGCAAAGACAACCACATTGGCCAAGCCCTTGGTCGATGCATCCACCAGCAGCGAACGGTCTAGTAGTTTGACGCCTGCTTTAGAGCAAATTTCCGTGTCTTTATCGACAGCCAGTGGCTTGGCGGCCGGGGGCGTTCCGGCAAACACAAACTGTCCTTTCAGCGAGCCCCATCCAGTGCCCGTTTTGACACTCACCTCCGCCGTGGCTTGGTTATTAGAAGTGCTGACAAGCGCGGCCCGCAGTTTTCCGGCCGCTACCGTATCGGCCTGAGCCGAGGCAACCCGGCTAGGCCCACAACCAGTAGTGGTAGTGGCAAAAAAAACCGCGCACACAATCCCTCCCAGAGCGACGCGAAACGGCGTGCTCAAGAGAAACGAATTACTTTTTGAAGAGGTTTGCATCGAGCACCATCTCCCCTAGATCGTTGTCGCCGGCGGCGACTTTGACTTTCTTGCGTCCCTTGGCAATTTTTTCAACTTTGCCTCCAATCTTGATCTCGCCGATGTAGCCAGCCTTCTCGTGCCAGAGTTGCAATTCTAGTTCGCCGGCTGGCAGATTCTTAATCTCAAAGCTGCCGTCGGCCTTGGAAATGGCCGCATAGGGATTGCCCCGCACCACCAGCCACGACTTCATCCACGGATGGATGTTGCAGGTGACTTGGGCAGGAATCGCCTCTTCGCTAGCAAACACCATCGCCGTCTCGCCATTGCTGGGAATGAGACTGTTGGATGGCGGATTTTTGAGCGTTGACACATTGCTGTTGTGGCCGACAGCGTCAGTATTCTTGATGATAAATTGCTGACCAGTTTGCACGAATGTCACATGTGGTTCAAAGCGACATCCTTGGTTGTCGAGCACAACTTTTTCAGCTTTGGCGGCGGCCGTCAGATCGGGATGAACTTTGACCTCTTTGTCTCGAACAAAGACAACAACATTTGCCACGCCCTTATCTGGGCCAACGACGAGTTCCTCCACAATGAGCTTGTGCTTGCCGCAGACTTCAATGTCTTTGTCGGCCTTGAGTTCTGCTGCGACTGGCGCGTCGCCGCCAAATGTAAACTTGCCTTTGATCGTGCCCCATTCATCGGCTGCGGCAGCATGGGCTACCGCGAAAATTACCGTCACCAACAGGCCGCGGGGCAGGCACGATAAAGCAACTTTATGCGTCATGGTTGTCTCCAAAAAATGTCAGGCATCGGACACACTGTCAATCTGCCAATCGCGACTTCCGCGAACGGCTTTTCCTAATTCAATAATTATTTTAGCGACACGCCCACTGAACGGGAGTCGGCAGGCCGGGGAGCTTTCGGGGACTGGCTTTGAGACTGGGATTTGGGCTGAGCGGGCGACTGACTTTGCGACTGACTTTGCGACTGACTTTGCGACTTACTTTGCGACTGAGTCGGAACCGCTGGGGCTGCCGGCTGCTGCTTAAGATAGGCCTCGAGCGAGAGGTTTTTCTTGGCAAACAGGTCGAAATGCATCAGCAGGTCGGTGAGCGCGTCAACCTGCTGCTCACTTGAACCAGCATAAATATCCTGACTGACGGGCTTATCAAACGGGATGTTGACGGGCATTCCCGTATAGGGCAAAAATCGCTTGGGGTTAGCAATCCATCCATGCACATAGTCGGGCCGCAAACGCTCATGCACCCGCTCGAGCTGCGGCGCCAGCGCCTTAGGATTTCCCGGCGGGGCGTAGCTGCCAACCAAGTGGCACTTCACGCAGTAGTTATTGTTGGTGACAATTTTTAACGCGCCTTCCAGATGCCCGGGATGCGACTGCTCTGCTTGCGCCAGCGAACTCTCGTCCAGCCGCGGGTCATAGACATAGGTCGTCTCGGCTCCATCGACAGCTGCGAAGTAATCCACCAGTGCCGAGGCTTCGGTTGATTGCAAATTAAACTTCGGCATCCGCAGCACAGCCGAGGGGCGAATCGGATGGGGCGCTAACAGAAACTTGTGCAGCCAGCTCGACTGCACCTTTCGACCTTCGCCCACTAGAGGCGGCGGCAGCCAGCCCCAGGCATCGTCGGGTTTGACATTAGGATTGATCTCTTTTTCATCGGCGATCACTACCGGAAAGAGCAACTTTGCCAGTTCGCCGCCACGGGCCGGATAATGGTGGCCAGCTTGCAACGCGTCGTCTGGAACAACAAGATTTTGAGCTCCAACCGGCCTAGCCGCGCCGTCTACAAGAGCATCGTGCCAGAGCATGAACGGCCGATAAACAACCGATTCGGTATCTCCCTTTTCAATCGGCACACCATCCTCATCGACGAGTTGCGGTTGGCCTGTTTCGCCATCCATTACAGGCATTCCAATCAGCTTTGCCACACGCCGACCCTGCCGGTCTACTGTGAGCGACTTGGCAACTTCAGCCTGGCTAAAGTGCGGTGAGAGGAATGGATAATCGGCAACCGTGGGGGCTTCCCCCAGCGATTCGGGTTTATAGCGAATGTCCCAGCGATCCATCTGCAGCGTATGACAACCGCTGCAATTATATTTCTCGGCCACGACCAGCCCGTCTAGCCGTGCCTCTTCGCGAGGCGAGGGCTTGTAAATAAATTGTGCCGCCGGCGGCGTCGCCACCAACCCCAGCACAAATGTCATGACAGCCTCTCGCTGATCCTTATCGAACGGAAATTGAGGCATTCGATACCGCTCGTTATACGTTTTATTTTCCGCTTTTTTGTAGTCATAGCTGCGGGGAGCACGAAGTTTTTGCCAGAGGAAGCCCTCCCGTTCGTGGGCCAGCATTTTTTCCAGAAAAAAGCCGGTGTCGGAATCGACCGACTCGGGCGTGACGTGCGGATGCTCGTCGTGCGAAACAGCCTTATACCCGAGCTCTGGAGCAATTGGCTCATCTTCCGGCGGCTCGATCGACGTCTTTCCACCGGCTACGGCCCTGTGACCATCCGCTACGGCCGTGTGATCATCCGCTACGGCCGAATCGTGCGAGCCTTGCCCATGCTCTGGCTGCGCAGAGTGGTGGCCGTGATGCTCGTGGCCGTGGTGGCCGTTCTCACCAGCCAACTGCTTTGTGACAAATTGTACGATCTGTTCGAAAGCGATCTTCGACGATTCCTTCCGGCCCCAGTCGGCCAAGGCCGCACCGGCAGCTTTTGATTCTTCAAATCCCGGAATGTGGTGGCACCCTGCGCAGGCCAGTTTGGCAATCGTTTTCTTTCCCACATAGTTGAGTAGCAGAGCATTGCGATCGCTGTCTGGTATGCCTGCGATTCCCAAGAAGATTCGCTCGTCGCCTAGAATGGCCGACTGATCTGCCCCCAGACCGTTGTTAAGGACCTCATTGGCACGCACCGCCGTAAAGCGATCCTTCAGATACATCAGGGCCAGTTCATTGGTGGCGGCGACTTCATCCGTGCTGAGCGTATCGGCCGGGGGTACGCCTATTGGCTGCCAATTTTCTGTTGAGCCCAGCAGGTAGGCGGTGGCATCGGCCGCCGGATCGCTGATTTTTCCGTCGGCGAGCGTTACGGGTTCTAAGAGCACATTAGGCATGATCGTGCGAGGATGGTAGCGAGCTGGCTCACGCAACCAGCTATAAAGCCAAGCCTTGCCGTTGGAATTGGCCCCCAGCTTGGCACCGATCCGCGAAAGATTGGGGCCATGGGTGCTGACTGCCTCTGGGAAGTCAGCGTGCTGATGGCAGGCCAAGCAACCGCGCACCTGAACAACTTTTTTACCCCGCTCCTTGTCAACCGCTGCGGTGATACCGTCATAGGGCTGGATAAATTCAAATGGCTGACTGGCATTTACGAGATAGGTGATCATCGAACGAATTTCGATCGGCTCGTAGCGCTCTGATTCAATCAGCCCCTTTCCTGAGAGATGTTCCCAGAGACCAAAAAACCTCGGCATCTTTGTCGACGGCCGGAAGTCCTGTGGATTGCGAAGCCAAGCATAGAGCCACTCAAAGCCAACTTTACTGGCTACGTGATTGAGGCTGGGCCCGACTTTCGGCAGCGTGCCCGGAGTCTCTGGTTCTTTCAGCAGCGACGCCAATTGATGGGACCGGGGCGTGAGCTTACTCGAGGCATCGGCAGCGTCGCGTTCAATCGTTTCGCGAAGCCGTTCGCGGGCCTGCTTGCCGTCAGGACTCGACCGCACTTCCTCAACCCATCGCTGAACGGTCGGTCCAAGCGAGGTCAGGCCAGGATCGCTGGAGATGGCGGCGGCCACCTCGTGGTAGTTGGGAGCCAATCGCATATCGGGTCCAACCCGCTTACCAGGTCCACTCCAGCCATTGATTTCGTGGCAGCCGTAGCAGCCATACTGCCGAATCAAATGGTAGCCCTCGACCAGCTTTGGCGCGGGCGGTTCTGGAAAACGCTCACTCGGCTCCAGATCGACCACCTGATGGTGGCACTGCAGACAACTCGATTCCTCAAACCGCTCTGGCTGCATCGGAAAGATCCAGTGGTGGTTATTGGACCAGCGATGCTCGTTGTGCCACTCATGCGCCTGCTTGGGAGTGTTTGGAGTGTGCGACGACCACTGAAAACTCGTGGCACTGCCCTGCCCCTGATGACAGATCGTGCAGCCAAACGATTGCATCGGATGGGGACTCGTTGAGCCGACAAATAAGTCAAGACGAGGATGCGTTGAGTAGGGTTGCGGTACGCCACGCCGCACAACAAGCTGCAGTGGTTGGCCCCACTGGGGCGTTTCTACAAGAGCCGTCAAGGCAACTTTTCTGGCAAACAGAGCACCTCCTCCAACATCGACGATCACATCACCAGCCATCAAACCCACCTCGGAGGCCGGAGACTCAGGCACAACAACGCTGATCGTCGGATCGTCTGCACGCAAGAGTCCTTGGGGGGCGAGATGGAATCCGTAAAGTTTTTCTAGCTGTTGGTTACCATCTCCCTGAACAGCCTTCTCATCTGCCGCAGGCGCCGCGGGCGTCGGCAGGGAAATCGTCAGCGTTTCAGCCTCTGGATAGGCCGGGTCTAGCGGCCCGCCAGGCAGCGACTTTTCCATTCCCTTATGGCACGTTGTGCAGCGGTCGAAGCGAGCCACTTCCCGAAAATTGTTATTGAGAGTTAGGTTGGGCAACCAGATCTGATCAATTCGCAGCGGACTATTAAACGCGTCCAGAACCGGCAATTCTAGCAGCGACTTGCCGACATTGGGCGCACGGTCGGCGAGAGTCTTCGCCAAAAGCATTAATTTTTGGCGGTGATCGGCCAGTGTCTTTTCCGCCACATCCTCGCCGGCAGTCAACTGTCGGAGTGTTGATTCAAGAGTCTTACGATGGGTGTTGGCAGCTTGGTTTGCCAAGGTGGCTGACGTCACCTCAACCAGCTTTGCATCAGCTAAGGCCAACAGCGAGTCGAGTTTTTCCTGCGGCATATCAGCGGAGATAGCCAGTTCATAATCAGCGCGAAACTTTCCCAGTTCAGCCTTGCGGAGCTTAAGTTGACCGGCCAGCAAGTCTTCACGAAATTTCGCCCGCTTGGCAATGTCGCGAAAACGCTCGAGGAGATCGCCTCGCAGAGCAAGTCGCTCAATCGCATCGGTTTGATTTTTTAGCACATCGATATCGAGCTGGGCTCGATCAGCAGCCTCCCGATCGGCAGGCACTGTCTGCACCTGCTGAAGAAAAGCTGCGGCCAACGCTGGATCCAGATCGGCGCGTCTGGCCTCGGCGAGCGCGGCAGCCAATTCCTTCGACTTGGCCTCATAGGTTCCCGAATTCTGCTCATCGATTCGCGCCGCAGCCGACCATGTCTCTAAAACACGAAACTCTCGCTGATATTTTTTCCAAGGCCGATTGTGATCGACCGCCAGCATCACCACTGTCGAGATCAATAACAAAATGGCTGTCACGCTGAAAACAACGTGCAGCACCTTTAAGTCGCGCCAGGTCTGTTCTGTGGCAGGCATGAATTCAAAACCTTCGTGAGTGCGTCAGAAGTTGAGTGAAATTTCAGGAATGCTGACGATGTACTTTAGATTGACCGTCCATCGCAGGATCATCTTGAGCGGCAGCGTAAGCATCAGCAGCATCAAGTTGCTCATCACCATGTAGCGAATAAATCCCATCTGAGCATAAAACTTGCGAAAGATGGTTACGGCCAACAGCGGTGGCAAAACCACCAAATAAATTCCCATGAGCACAAGGCCAGGGGCCTCTCGCAGCAAGATCGTGCCGGCCTGCACCAGACCGCTCGACCCGGCTGAAGCCACTGGCAGCGGCCGGTCAAGGAGCGTCACCCAAAACATTTGCGGCAGATCAAAATTATTGAGCACTTCGACTTTGTAGGGGCTCCAGTATTCAAAGGGACCGAAGAAGTTCCAATTGGGCCCGCGAAGGAATGTGCCGAGAATGATCAGCGTGATCCAGAGTTCAAAGAATCCAAACTGGTAGACGAGGTAGCTAAACTTTCGCTCCTCAATCGAATAATAGCCATTGCCTTTTTTGTTAAAATCAAGATAGGGCAAAGCCATCAAACCAAAGACAACAAGGCTCGGTAGCACCACGCCGGCATACCATGGATCAAAGTAGACGAGCATCTCCTGTAGACCGAGAAAATACCACGGGGCCTTGGAGGGATTGGGGGTCTTCACGCTGGAAGCAGGCTCTTCCAGCGGCGCTTGCAAAAAGATCGCCCAGAGCAGCAAAAACGCCGACACGGCCACCATGCAAATTAATTCTGTGTAGACGAGATCTGGCCAGACGAGCACTTTTTCATCGGCCAACTTTTCCATGGGGGGCAGGCCCTGCTTGATCCGCTCGTCGTTGACAACGGCTTGGCTCGTGGCTAGCCAAGTAAAAAAAGCGAGTAAAAAAACCAGTCCTACGATCGGGACATTGTCGGCCTTCATGACAATTGATGAAAAGTTTTCGTCTGCCATCGACAGCCCCATCACCAAGAGCATGCCATTGAGAATCGTCCACGCCACCATGGGCTGAACAAAAAACTTGCGAAAAATAAACAACACCGTCAGCAGGGCGGTTGTGCCGAGCGTGTAAAGCACAGGCCCCGACAGCGTATTGACGAGTTTTCGCGCGCTCATCGGCAGGGATGGAACCAGTTCAGCCGTTCCAGCCAAAGCAAGGCTTGCCAAAACCAACATCACGACTGAAAACACAGACCACACCGCAGCCCAGCCCGGCTGCTTTGTCTTCTGCCAGAAAACAATCGCCGCAATGGCATTCATGATCGCTAGGCCCGTGTAATACAGACCCAGAAATCCAGCGACATCTTTGAGAAATAATCCGTTTGAATGCATGGGTTGTGATCTACAGCGGCCCGCTGATGCCGCCGTCCTTTCTGACTCTCCAGAAATGAATCGCCAACAGTAAGGCGGCCGCCAAAGGGATGGCGATGCAATGCAGCACATAAAATCGATTGAGCGTTTCCTCACCGACAAAGCGAGCCCCGAGCAAACCAAACCTCGCGTCAGAGCCGTCGGTGATCATGTCGATGCCGCCAATCGTGAGCAATTGCTGGCCCGGGCCCTCGTAGCCCAAGATTGGCGTAGCGCGAGCCATGTTGGAACCAACCGTGATGGCCCAGATCGCCAACTGATCCCAGGGCAACAGGTAGCCCGTAAACGAGAGTAGGAGTGTGAGCAGCAGGAGGATCACGCCGATCACCCAATTGAATTCGCGAGGCGGCTTATAACTGCCAGTGAGAAACACCCGGTACATGTGCAGCCAGGTTGTGATCACCATGGCGTGCGCACCCCAGCGGTGCAATTCCCGCAAAATTCCTAGGCTTGTCACATCGCGGAGGGCGAGAATGTCGTTATAGGCCCACTCCAGCGTGGGCCTGTAATAAAACATCAACAGCACGCCTGTCACCGTTTCCACCAGAAACAAAAAGAACGTCACACCGCCCATGCACCAGGTGAACGACAAGGCTATGCCCTGCTTTTTGATCGACACCGGATGGAGGTGGAGAAAGAAATTCGTCAACATCACCACGATTCGATTGCGCCGATCGAGCGGCATCGGGTGGCGGAAGATACTCTTCCAAATCTGAGAAGTGCGGATTATTTCGCCGATGGCCATAGAGAAACTAGGGGCTAAATTTGGTGGGTGTTTGGGTATCGGCTGTCACAAAACTCAGACAATCTTTGTCTACCGTCTCACGCAGAAAGTCCTAACGGACCGTCTCAATCACTATCGAGGGACAATCAAACCGGGATATACGACTCAGCATCGGCCCACTGGCCGAGTTCTTCATGAAATGTTTTGCTCTTGTCGATTTCCAGTTGGCCGTCGTCTGCGAGGCGAACCGCATAGCGCTCCAGTGGGCGAGGGGCGGGCCCTTCAAAGTTGACGCCGTCTTTGTAAAATCCGCTACCATGGCAGGGACATTTAAACTTCTGCTCGGCTTCCAGCCAGTTGGGCGTGCAGCCCAGGTGCGTGCAGACCGTTTTCAAGGCATAGATCTGTTGCTGCCCTTGAAACTCGCTGTTGACGACCCA
>QWQJ01000169.1 GCA_003670865.1 Planctomycetota bacterium
GTTTGGCAGTCTTCATGGGTTTGGACTCGCTGCGAACAACCACGACGCTCGGCGTGGCTTTTTGGGCAGCATGGCGAAAGGCCTTCGAGAGCGACGTGGCGTGGACCATGGCTTCGGCCGTGGCGGTATCCACTTGGGCCCATGCGGAGTGAATGCTCCATGGAGCAAGTGCAATGAGGGCGGCGAGTGGGTACGCGACGAAAAAAGAAGTAGAAACTATTGTTTTAGTTTTCATGATTGGGTTTACCTCGACGGCTAACGGGGAATAAATACGGGAGGGAGCATCAGCAGTGAAAAAACGGCTGCTAAAAAACCAGCAACCAATTCTCGTAAAACGATTCTAGTCAGCTACGGTATTGTAGGCAGCAGGGTCGTCAGTCGGCCATCCATCCAGACCGCAGCGGCGGATTTTTTTGTAGGACCGTTTAAGATACGCACGGGGTCGGGAAAGAGTTCAGCGGTAATGAGCGATTGTTGATCGAAAGGGTCTTTCACGCCGGCATCCCTCAGACCGGCCTGCCTTCGGCAACACATTGGGAGGCCCTTTGGGTCGATTCGATTGACAGGTTCTGCCGGCCGGGCGTACGATCCAGACATTCATGATTGACCGCGATTGACCGCGAAAGTATCGACCCGCATGGCCAAAAGGGAACGCCCATCCGCACCCCAAGCGGCTGTCGACGTAGCCGCGTGCCAGCGGCGAATTGGATATGACTTTCGCGATTCAGGGCTGCTCATTTCTGCTTTGACCCATGCGTCTGGCGCCCAGCACAGGCTGGCTTCAAACGAGAGGCTGGAGTTTCTCGGCGATGCGATTTTGGGGTTTATTGTCTGCGAGTCGCTCTACAGCCTCTTTCCCGACTCGCTGGAAGGAGACCTCACTCGAATTAAGTCGGTGGTTGTGAGTCGAGAAACCTGCCGGCAGATTTCCGAACAGCTTCAACTCGTCGAATTTTTAATTGTCGGCAAGGGCCTCGCGGTCAATAAGCCCGTGCCGCCATCGGTGTTATCGGATCTGTTTGAGTCGCTGGTGGCGGCGATCTACCTCGACGGTGGGATCGAGCCGGTTCGTTCGCTGGTAAGGCGTTTCATCGAACCCGAAATCGTCAAGGTGGCCGCCGGTGAACAGGGGCTCAACTACAAGTCGCTGTTGCAGCAATTATCGCAGCGTGATTTTGGCATCACACCGACGTACCAGGTTGTCGAGGAGTCGGGGCCAGATCACAGCAAGAGTTTTCATGTGTCGGCGAAGATCGGTACGCGCAGCTACGGGCCCGCATGGGGCCGCAACAAAAAAGAGGCAGAGCAGCGAGCCGCCTCAAACGCCTTAGATGAATTACGAATGGACTCGACTCCTCCTGCCAGCGTGTAGGCTCGGTGCAACTCACTCGTCCCAGCTGCAGACTATTTCACAGCCCGTACAGCTGTGCCGTGTGGATGATTTGTCTTGTCCCACCGCTATGCGGTTGGGAGTTCGCCAAGATAGAGTATACTCCCTCGTTGGGAGGAATAGATGTCACACCCGGTCTATGGAGTAGAGGGAAAAATGAAACGGTCGCCTATCAAGATTACCTTTGGGCGGGCCCTCCTTCTGGGGATGCTGATCATCTCGCCATCCATCGTCGTCGCTGCTCCCCTGGAGCTGCCGCGGGTCTTTGGCGACAACATGGTCTTGCAGCGAGACAAGCCTGTAAATGTCTGGGGCTGGAGCAAGAGCGGTGAACTCGTATCGGTAACCTTGAATGGGCAATCCGCAAAAACAACCACCGCTGCCGACGGCACATGGAGTGTGCAACTGCCTGCCATGCCTGTCTGCGCGAAGCCCTTGGAATTCCAGGTGCAAAGCGATGGTGTTTCTATCACCTACCAGAATGTCTTGATTGGCGATGTCTGGATCTGCAGCGGCCAGAGCAATATGGAATCGGCAGCCGGAGGCATTATCGATTCCGACCTTGACATGCCGCAGGCCGGGATTCACACAGTCCGCTGTCTCACCCTTCCCTTGCACTCAAGCCCTGTTCCTCTTGACAACTTTCCTATTGAGCAACGCAATCCATTCTATGTGGAACTCAAGGGCGTGTGGAAGGTAAGTTCCCCCGAGACAGCGAAGGATTTTACCGCGGTGGGCTATCATTTTGCTCGCATCGTTTCAGCGACCACCGGCGTGCCTATTGGTCTCATCGACAACTCGTGGGGTGGAAGCGTCGTGGAGACCTGGATCTCCCGCGAAACCCTCAACACCATCCCCGAGATGAAACCCCACATCGAGCACGACGACGAGGAGGCCGCCGCATACGATCCAGTTGCGGAACTGTCACGAAAAATGGAGGGCTGGAAGCGGGCGGCAGAAAAAGCGAAGCAAGAGGGCAAGCCCGAGCCCGAGCAACCGGTCGTCTCGCAAGAGTATCCTTATCGTCAGGATTTCCCCGGCGGATGCTTCAACGGCTTGATCGCCCCGATTCAGAAATTCCAAATCAAAGGCGTTCTCTTCTATCAGGGTGAAAACAACTGCGTCGGCGGCACAGCCCGCCCCAATCTCTATGCCAAAACATACGCCGCTCTGATTCCGGACTGGCGCAAGGCCTTCAACGATCCAGACCTGCCATTTGGCATCATCCAGTTGTGTTCTTTTGGCGAGCCGTGCGACGAAAACGAGACTGAAGAAAATATGCTTTCGATGGCGTCCGGTATCCGTGAGGCACAACTCAGCACGCATCTCAAAACCAAGAACACGGGGATTGTGCCGACCTACGATCTTGGTCATGTGCAAATGCACTCACCGTTCAAGCGACCCATTGGCGAACGCGCCGCACGCTGGGCGCTTGATACGGTCTATCACGTCAAAGGGATCAACTACGAAATTCCGATCATGGAATCGTGGACACGGGACGGTGGCCGAATCCTGCTGACCTTTGCCAAAGGAACGCATCCGAGTTCCCCTTACGGCATGAGAGTGCCGCCAAAGGGATTTACAATCGCCGGAGCAGACCGTCACTTTTATCCGGCACATCTCGATAATGTCGCTGCTGATACCTTTGCCGTTTCGAGCGCATATGTGTCCGAGCCGGTGGCTGTGCGTTATGCCTGGGGCGTCCATCCCGTCGGTAACTTTGGCAATCACTTTGCTCCAACTCCGCCCTTCCGCACCGACGACTGGCCTGCCTGGAACGACGCGCCGCTTGAGCGCAATGCCCCTCAATCCATCAACCCCGAGGTACCAACTCGCGAAACCGCCACCGCGCAGGCATGGCAACGCAAAACCGCCGCCGCAAACAAAGTGCTCGAGGTTGCGGCCGCGCGGGAAAAGAATCCAAAGCAGGAGAAGAGCAGATCACCGAAGCAAAAGGTGGAAAAAAAGCCTAGCGAACCTGCCGGGATAAAAGAGTAATGGTTCACCCCCGAGACTATTCGTAGTAAACCCTTAACCCCTGGCACCATGGAAAAAATAAAACCACTCCGTCCGCGTTCCCTGCCGGTTCTGACAGTTGCTCTTATCGGATTCTGGCTCTCCGGGGTCGCTTTTGCGGCCAAGGACAAACCACCTGTTCCCGATCTCACTAGTGGTGGCACGCTAGCTGGCGATCACGATTGGAACCTCGGACCCAGCGGATTGCGTGGGAATATGTGGGCGTGGTCCATGGTCACCACAGACTCCCGGCAGATTCAGGTGACAAAAGTCGACAAAGGCTCGCCGGCTGATGGCATCGTTTTTGTTGGCGATGTGATTTTAGGCACCGGCAGCAACATGTTTACCTCCGATGCCCGTGTTGCGTTTGGTCATGCCATCACTGTGGCCGAAACCGAGGCGGTTGGCGGTAAACTTCCGCTGTTGCTCTGGCGCGAGGGCACGAAAATGTTGGTGACCGTTCCGCTTCGAGTCATGGGCAGCTATTCAGAACAAACACCTTTCGGCGGCTGCGAAAAATCGAAGAAGATCATCGAAATGGGGGTGGCCCATCTTGCGAAGCACATTGGCACTAGCATTTCCGAAGAGGTTAATGCGCTCGCCCTGCTTGCCACCGGTGACAAGAAATATCTGCCGATCCTGACAGAACTCGCCCGCAAGGTTGGTCCAAACAATCTCACGCTCGACGATGACCGCGGCATGGTCGCCTGGCACTGGGGCTACGACAACTTGTTCCTGACGGAATACTGCCTCGCCACTCAAGACAAAGAAGTTCTGCCGGCGATTGAGGCCTATTCTCATGCCATCGCCCGCGGCCAGAGTGGTGTCGGTACTTGGGGCCACGGCATGGCCTGGCCCGAACAAAATAACGGACGGCCTCACGGACCGCTAGGAGGGTATGGGGCTCTCAACCAGGCGGGGCTGGTCTGCCAACTGTCGATGGTCCTGGCTCTCAAATGCGGAGTGAAAAACGAGGAGGTCACCAAAGCCGTCGCCAATGGAAACCGCTTCTTTGAGTTTTATATCAACAAGGGAACCGTCCCATACGGTGACCATAATCCTGGTTCCAACCACGCCGGTAACGGCAAGAACGGTATCGCGGCTGTGATGTTTGACGGACAGGATCGCATCGATGGTGCGGCGTTTTTTTCCCGAATGGTCGTGGCGTCCTATGGCGAACGCGAGATGGGGCACACCGGCAATTATTTTAGCTATCTCTGGGGTGCCCTCGGTGCCGCCAGAGCGGGCCCCGCAGCAACCACCGCCTTTCTAAAAGAACTGCGATGGTATTACGAGTTGGCGCGCCGCTGGGACGGCACCTTCCCCTACCAAGGCGCCGACAAGAGCGATGCCTATAATAAATGGGATTGCACAGGTGCCTATCTGCTGGCCTATCTGCTGCCGGGCGAGAAGCTCTACATCACCGGCAAAGGCCGTCACAAGGAAGCCGAACTCACAGGCGCAGCGTTGGCGGATACGGTTGAGGCCGGACGCGGTTTCGTCGTGCCAGAGCGTGGCATAACGCCTTATCTTGCCAAGTCGAAAGAGGCGCTCGTCAAGGATCTGACCAGCTGGTCACCGGCTGTTCGGGAGCGTGCCAGCGAAGCGCTCACGACCAAGTCGGACGACGCTGTTGTGCAGACGGTGATCAAGATGCTTTCGGCCAAGGAAGCGAACACTCGTTATGGCGCATGCGTTGCACTAGGGGCCTTGAAGGCGGCTCCGGCAGTTCAATCGCTCACGGAAACGCTCGTGTCCGACGATGTCTGGCTGCGAATTCAGGCTACCTATGCGCTGTCGGCTATCGGCAATCCTGCGCGTCCATCTGCATCGAAGCTGCTTGATCTGGCCGTGGCATCCGACCCCAACGATCCCCGTGAGTTTACCCAGCGATACATCGCTTACGCCCTGTTCTATCCGGGTGGAGCGATGGGCAAGGCCGGGTTATTTGCCAATTCGATCGCAGGTATCGACCGCCAGCAACTCTACGCCGCCGCTGAGCGGCTGCTTAACAATGACGATGGTCGGGCTCGCGGTACGGTGACTTCGATTTACGACCAGTTGACGTACGACGAGATCAAACCGCTTTTGCAGGCAATTCATAAGTCCATCGTGGAACAGTCGCCCAGCGGCGAGATGTTTGCCAGCGGAGTTCGGCTGCGCGGACTCGAGCTGTTTGCGAAATACCGGATCGAGGAAGGCATGCCGCTTTGTATCCAGGTGATGGACATCGACAAATGGGGTAAGAACGCTCGCATCCCGCAGGCACTCAAAATACTCGACCGCTACGGGGCGGCCGCCAAGGTGGTCTTGCCGCAACTGCGTGAACTCGAAAAAGAACTGCGCACCAAGAAGGAAAAAAGCATGGCCGAACACGCCAATACGGTGGCAGCGACGATCCAGAAACTTGAAGCCTCACCCGATGACACCGAGCCTCTTTTGACCCTCGACTTCCCAAAAAATAAAGTCACCCAATGAAGGTATCAAAGAACCTCCTCCTCGTGTATCTGCTCACGCATGCTGCCAGCGCCTATGCTGCGCCGGCGGCTTTGCCTGTGGCTCCACACGCGGTGCTTTCCATCGACACATCCGCTCCGTCGAAGCCCGCTAGCCCGATGCTGTACGGTGGATTTATCGAGCACTTTCACCGCCAGATTTACGGCGGCCTGTTCGAGCCGGGATCGCCACTAGCTGATGAGCGAGGTTTCCGCAAGGATGTCATCGCAGCCATGAAAGAGCTGAAGCTCTCGGTGGTGCGCTGGCCCGGTGGTTGTTTCGTCAGCGGATATCACTGGAAAGATGGCGTCGGCAAGAATCGAAAACCTGTCCCCGATCCTGTCTGGGGGGTAAGCGATCCAAACACTTTTGGCACTGACGAATTCGTTGAGTGGTGCCAACTTGTGGGATGCGAACCTTACATCTGCACGAATGCGGGCAACGGCACTCCTCAAGAGATGAAAGAGTGGGTCGAATACTGCAATGGCACCACAGGGAAGTTTGCTGACATGCGGAAGGCCGGCGGACACGAAAAACCTTTCAACGTTAACCTCTGGAGCATTGGCAACGAGAACTATGGGCCGTGGGAAATCGGTAGAAAGGATGCTGACAAGTGGGGACCGCTTGTTGACCAGAGTGCACTATTGATGCGTCAGGCCGACCCCACCATCACGCTCGTCGCTGCGGCCACCAAAAAGGAAGACTGGAGCCTGCCGCTTTTGGCGGCTGCCGGAAAACATCTGCAATACATTGCGGTGCATCAATATTGGCTCGGGTTCTGGTCGAAGAACCAGATGCCGGTGTTCAAGGATGTGATCAAGTCATCGGCAGGACCAGAAACCACGATCCAGACCATGATCGGGATTCTCGAGAAGGCCGGTTGTCGTGGGCGCGTGAAGATTGCATTCGACGAGTGGAATCTGCGTGGTTGGCATCACCCGGGATTTCCCCGTAAAAAGGTGCTCGAACCAGATGACAAGGAGGGTGCGGACTACGTTGCCAAACGCGAAATCAGCGACATCGCTGCACAGTACACGATGTCAGATGCTCTTTTCTGTGCCTGCTTTTTCAATGCCTGCCTGCGGCATTGTGAGGATGTTGGCATGTCTAATATCGCACCGATCGTCAACACGCGAGGCCCGCTCTTCGTCCACCCCACGGGCATCGTCAAGCGCGCTCATTTTCATACTATCGCTATGTATGCGAACTTACTCCACCACCATGTTGGCACGATCGACGTGACCTCAAGTGAGTATGGCAGCGGCAAACAGGCGATTCCTGCGATTGACAGCGTTGCCACAGTGGATGACACGGGTAAGCATTGGGCCGTCGCTCTGGTCAACAGGAGTCCGGACCACGTGGCCAGATGTACGATCACGCTCGACACAAAACCGCTCGAAGGATCACTCGACGCCACGTTTCTGGTGGGTGACTCAACGGAAGCCTACAATGATGTGGAGCATCCCACGCGAGTAGTTCCAGAGCGGAAGAAGCTCACTTTTACCAAAGGCACTGCCGAACTGCCTGCGCACTCGCTCACCATTGTGCATTTTACAGCACCCTAAAAACGGCTGAACACAAGCAGCGTTCATGCAAAAGGAAACGTATGAATAAGTTCACAGCCTTTCTGTTTGGTGCACTGCTGACGTCGACAGCCCTGAATGCGGCAGTGCTGACGGAAGAGACGTTTAAGCCCTATGTCGAGATATTCAATGCCGACGATGAGGAGTTGTGCACCGGTGCGTTTCCAAATGCCAAGGCTGCAGAGTTTCTAGCGTCCAATATACCTTTGTTCCAATGCCCCGATGAGGATATAAACCGCACGTACTACTTCCGCTGGTGGACCTACCGCAAGCACATCAAGCAAACTCCTGACGGCTGGGTGGTCACCGAGTTCATGCCAAAAGTAAGCTGGTCTGCTAAGCACAACACGATCAACTGCCCGGCGGGTCATCATTTTTACGAGGGCCGCTGGTTGGCTGACAGTCAGTACCTCGATAACTACGCCGTGTTCTGGTTTCGCAAAGGAGGCAGCCCACGACAGTACAGTTTCTGGGCAGCTGATTCGATCAATGCCTACTCGCTCGTCAAGGGAAACACCACCCTCGAGATCGATCTCCTCGATGATTTGGTAAAAAACTACGAAGGATGGGAGCAAAGCCGCCTGACATCAGATGGACTTTTCTGGCAGATCGATGACCGCGACGGGATGGAAGTATCGATCGGAAAGAGCGGCAAACGGGCCACTATTAATAGCTATATGTTCGGCGATGCTGCCGCCATTGCCCGGATTGCCGCGCTGGCAGGACGCGAGGAATTAGCCGCGCAGTACCGAGCCAAGGCCGAGCAGCTCAAACAACTCGTCCAATCGAAGCTGTGGGATCAACAGGCGCAGTTTTTCAAGACGCTCAAGCGCAGTACGTTCGAGATGACAATACCCAAAAATTCCAAGGATGGCTCGGTTCCAAAACTTCACTGGATGGACAGTGAACACCGCGGAACGTTGGAGTGGGTGCAATACAACTTCGACACACCACATACCCTTGACGCAGTCGGAGTCTACTGGGCCGACGATAATGGGGGCGTTGAAAAACCAACTTCATGGCGTGTGCTCGCCCGCAGCGGCGAGGAATGGGTGCCGGTCAAAAATCGTGATGCTTACGAAGTAGTGATCGACGCCCTGAGTAAGGTCGCCTTCGAGCCGATCGAGACCAGCGCGATTCGTCTGGAAGTGCAGTCGGCCCCGGGGAAGTCAGGCGGCATTCTCGAATGGTCCGCCCTAGGTGGCGGCACAAACTACGCAGCAGGAGCCAAGATCACGAAGTCATTTGATATCAAGATGGGCCACAATAACAAAGTGCAGTCGCTCAACGACGGCGCGGATGCCACCGGCGACGCTACGCTCGTGGACGTGCGTGAGCTTCATGGTTTCACGCCGTGGTATTTCAACCTCCCGGAGACCGCCAAAGGCTATGAAGTTGCATGGAAGCAACTGATGGATCCCCAAGGCTTTTTAGCACCGTTCGGACCCACCACCGCCGAGCAACGCCACCCGGAGTTTAAAGTTTCCTATGAAGGCCATGGCTGCCAATGGAACGGACCGAGTTGGCCGTTTGCTACAGCAGTGACCCTCACCGCCATGGCGAATGTTCTCAATAACTACAAGCAGGATGCCATCAGCAAAAGCGATTACCTTCAAACCCTCAAGATCTATACCACCTCCCACCAGCGGAAACGTGCAGACGGAAAGATCGTGTCGTGGATCGACGAGGACATCGATCCATTTACCGGATTGTGGATCGCTCGAAAGTTTTGTGAGGAACATAACGCCGAACTTGTCAAGAAAGGTCAGGCTGACAAAGTCTTGCGGGAGCGTGGGCAGGACTATAACCACTCCAGCTACTGTGATTTAGTGATCACGGGTCTGGTAGGTCTTCGGCCACGGGCCGACGATATCGTCGAAGTCAATCCGTTGGTGCCTGATGGCAAGTGGGATTGGTTTTGCCTCGATAAGGTTTCCTACCACGGCCACGTCCTCACGATTGTGTGGGATAAGACGGGCACACAA